>NZ_JBKGYF010000004.1:0-43228 GCF_046546175.1 Methanohalobium sp.
CGGAGCATCCTAAAATTTTTTATAATCCCTCGAATATGGCTATTCATTTTAAAATCACATAAAAATCATAATTTTTTGAGAAAGGTTAACTTAGATAAATAGAGCTAGTTCTAACCAAGGAAAGATTTTAAACAGTATTGTGAACTCAAAACTATTTCAATCCCTTCTAGGTCTGATTTTAACAACAATGTCAGAAATATGTCCATATTGCAATAGCGAAATAAAACTTTTCGATCCCTGATAGCCATGGTTTTAACTGTAGATGTAATCGCCGGTTATACATCGACCGCATCTATCACACTTCCAGACGCGTTTATGTCCGCCTTTTGTAGCTCTTTTACCGTGCTTAAACATCGCTGTTTGACAATTCGGACAATATTGTATTTTTTCATTCACAACTCTCATATCCTTTTATATTTTCTAATTTCATTTTTACTGATGTCCAAATCTTGCTGGAAATCCCTAAAAACACAACCCGTCAAAAAATAAATATAATATATTTATTTCAATTCCTACTAGGTTTAATTTTAACTTTCTGGTTTTGATGAGATTGAGGGATTAACTTTATAAATGAGGTGAATGTTAATCCAGATTTAGATCGAATGTCTTGATTCATCATCTAGTTTATGAATTATTCCAGATAAGAATAAAATAGTTATTTTTGATGTTTCATGTAACAATAAAATTGGAAATTTATTTTGATATTTTCGATGTTTCATGTAACAAAGAAAAATTGGCCTTAAATGAGAAATGATTAAGTTAAATTTGTTTATATCAGAAGTCTATAGTAATTAATAAGGAAATAATTTTGGAATAATATCATCAAAATGAAAATGTGGATGAGAAACGGCTTTTTCTAAAACCGTCCTCCACAATCTACCCCGATTAACTGGCCTACAGATTCATGTACCTAGATAAAAAACTAATCATTGAGTATGCTTTTTTTGTTTGAAGATTCGATTATAAGTAAGCAACAAATCTTTGAGTTGTTCTCTGTCAATCAACTTCACCTCATTAGCATCTGCCAGTTCGATTGCTTCTGTAGTGAAATACGAATTTGTTACTACCATTGATGTGTTGCATAGATAATACTTCATCGATGCGACGACTTCTTGTACTGCACTGTTTCCGATGTTAGTTTCAGTTGAGAATTTTGTCTGTACAGCAAGACGCTCGTTGCCATATAATGTCAAAATCAAATCAGCTCCTTGGTCTTTGCTTTTGGTTTTTCTCGTTTTCTTCGTTTTCTCAACATGATATCCCTCTTCCTCATATATCCTAGACACTGCTATCTCAAGCAGTTCTGAATTCAAACGATCAGGATTATCAGGCATTTCTACAGATTCATCACTGTTCATATACTGCAATATCTCACTAAAAGATGTGTTTCCAATCTCATAAATGATTTCAGCAATTTCGCACTGTTCTTCAAAATCTCCAAGTTCTTTTAGATGCTGAATCAATACAGGTTCGAATTTTTCGTCTTTCAACATGTCTTTCAACAGTTTTCTCGTATTGAAATCCCAATCGTCTTCAAGAGCATCTTTATCATTTAAATAACAGCTATCTTCTAACTGCATATCAAAGAAGAACAAAATTGGAATTTTTAACCTCTCCTGTATGTTTTCAGGCAGTTTTTTCCAAGCTCTTTAATGGTCTCTTTTTTGAAAATATATTTTCTGCCATCTTTTGTCTTAGAAGATGGTTTATCTTCTTTTAATAATTGTAAGAGGGGTTTTCGCGAAGTTACAATACCATTGTTTATTTTACTGATTTCCATTCTCATCCATCGGTTATTGATGCTCTTCGGTCAGACATTTTAGACTTTGTATCCTTTTATAGGTTTTATGAAATTATTAGAGTCTGGTACTGATATAGTTTTCCATTAAAACGTTTAGATAAAATACAAATCCTGGCAATGAATCCAATCAAAATTTAAATATTTTTTATCATCAATAATTTTTTATATTAGCAACCAATACAATTAAAACGTTTAATGTCTATATATACTATATAGAATTGATGATGCCAAATGGCTGAAATTACTAAAACCGCTAGCATATTGTATGTAGTGATATCTATGAAAATTAACAGAAAAACACTATCCTTATTTATAACATGTCTGTTACTTGTACTTTCTCTTGCTGTGGCAGGTTGCATGCAACAGGATGGCGAACAATCACCGGATAATAACGAAACTACATCCGAAGAAACCAAATCAATAAAATTGGGTTCAACTACATGGGATGATGGTCGAGCAACATCCAATGTATTCAAACATATATTAGAATCTAAAGGGTATGAAGTAGAACTTGTTTATGGTGACCTTGGTGGTGTCTATCAGGGATTAGCTGACGGAAATCTCGATTTTTATGTAAGTGCATGGTTGCCGGGTACCCAGGGTAACTACTGGGATAGACACAATGAAGACCTGATAATGGTTAATAATCTTTCAACAGGTGCCAGAACAGGACTTGTAGTCCCATCCTATATACCGGTTGATTCTATTGAAGAATTGAATGAACACAAAGATGAGTTCGATGGAAAAATCCAGGGTATTGAGCCTGGTGCAGGTATCATGAAACAGACCGAAAATGCAATTGATGAATACAACCTTGATTATGAATTGCAATCAAGCAGTACAGTTGGAATGGCCACTGAACTTGGTGATGCTGTAAAGGAAGAGGAATGGATTGTTGTAACTCTCTGGAATCCACATTGGTCTTTTAGCCGTATGCAACAGGAATATGGTGTTGATCTTAAATATCTTGAAGATTCAAAGGATGTCTATGGTGAAAGTGACAATATCACCATGATTGCAAGAGAAGATTTCGGAGAGGATTATCCAGAAGTGTATGATATGGCAACAAGGTCAAAAATGGATATATCAGAAATAGAGTCTATGATGCTTGGTATAGAAAAAGGTATGAGCCCTGAAAATGCTTCCCAAAATTGGATTGACAATAATCCCGAAAAAGTAAATGAGTGGCTGGGAGATAAATAATCTCACCTGTCTATATTTTTATTAACACTTTTCGATTAAATATTATTTGTGGCCGTTTCTAATTTCATTTTTCCCTTTTAAATCATAATATTTGATTACTATACTTTTTAACGGTTTTCTTATCTCCTTACTATATCGAATAACCAAGTAAATCTTAATATTCCCATTACAGGTTGTTATAACGGTTTTTTATTCAATGAACGCTTAGGAAAAATTTAATATACCATCATTTGCTTGGAGCTAGGGTTATCCTTAATAAAAATAATGTCAAGTGATTAAAATGTTAGCTGAACAATTACAGGTACCTTATAATAAAAAAGTAGGTAAAATACATCGATTCGGAAGTAAACCAGCAGCGGAACTCATCTCATATACGGATGGGACTTCTAGACTCGTTAACAGGATTACAGGAGATGAAGAAGTATTCGAAGAAGATAAAAAGGATTTAGCATTCTCTATAGCTTTATCAATAGCTGAAAAATACGATAAAAATAATCCTGTAACAGGAGGGTGGTGAATTCACTATCCTTCATTATATCTTTCCATTAGGTAAAAATGAATCAGTAAATACTTTAAATCAGAGATTTAAAGGACTACATGGTTTTAGATAAACGCTAGTTACTAACATCGATATAATTACTTGTTCAACTTTTTAAGTACCTAGGCCATATTATGTCCCAGTGTTTTCATGGTCTGCTTTGCTTCTTCATCAGATTCCACATCTCTTTTGTTCAATCCAATACCTATTCTCCAGCAGTCTGCACCCGGAATAATCATCTGATTGATAATGAAGAAATGATTTATGGTATCGTATACATGAATTGAACCTGCT
Source organism: Methanohalobium sp. (assembly GCF_046546175.1). Lineage (NCBI taxonomy): Archaea > Methanobacteriati > Methanobacteriota > Methanomicrobia > Methanosarcinales > Methanosarcinaceae > Methanohalobium > Methanohalobium sp. The sequence goes on from NZ_JBKGYF010000004.1 coordinate 3,837, forward strand.
CTGCGAGCAACCACTACTGCAGCACCAATTTTACGTTTGAAGATATCATCATTTGCCTGCCACAAAACCTGCGCGGTCAATCAATGCTTTCATTTCGGTAGTAACATCAGCAAAATATGTAGGAGAAGCCAGGATTATTCCGTCTGCCAAATCCATCTTTTCGATGCAATCATTTACTATATCGTCGTTGATAATACATTATTTGTCTCTGTTATCAAAACATTTCATACAGGCAGTACATCCCTGTATCCTTTGACCACCAATATGCACTAATTCTGTATCGATGTTTTCTTTTTCCAGTTCATCAAAAATATATCTGATGAGTTTGAATGTATTTCCATCTTTTCTCGGACTTCCATTAAATGCAACTACTTCACTGTAGCATCCCCCTTTCAATCTGGTAACCATAATCCCATTCTGTATCCAGCTTTTCTTCATAGGATCTCAAAAATGAGCTCCAGTATTCTCTGGCAGCACCTTCTTTGTCTTTTTCGAATTTTTCCCACCATTTTTCGTTACCAAACTCTTTCGCGCTATAGGCAACCACATCAATAACCCTCTGACTGTCCCAGAATGAAGGTTTTATACCGGATTTTTTGTCGTATTCAATCATTTTTTTCAGAATCTCTCTGTTGTGGTTATCATCAATATCAATACCCCACGCTTTTTTCAACAACATCGGGATTATTTCAGTTGCCCAGTTCCTGTGGAATCTGCACATTCCAGTATTTTCAGAATAAAGTTCTTTAACAGCTTTATTCAGGCATTCCCCAGCCAGCATCTCTGGTTCAAAAAATCCGAACTGGTAGTAGGTGAGATATTTACCCTGTATCGGAACAGGTACAAAATTCCCGACAGCCCAGTACATGGTAGGTGCAATCCCACCTTCATCTCCAAAGGGAACGTATACAGCAAAATCCCTGTAACTGGTATATCCAGAACGGTGGTTATCCAGCCGATTTTTAAACATCTCATCAAATCTTCTGGCGGCTTTCCTTTGTCCCAGTCTTAAAATTTTGCAAACCTCGGTTTTTCCATAGGCTACACTTTCAGCAAGTTCTGCAACCAGATTGGCATTGATTTCTGAATCCTTATCAAAATCAAAATTTTCCATATCAAATTTGGGTTCATGGGATAAACTGAGTTCTTCGTTTGATAGCAATCCTTCTGATATCAATTCTAATATCCATGCTGAAAGGTTTCCAAATTCTATGGCGTCAAATCCCATTGAATCAATTTTATGGATAGATGTATCTGTTTTATGGATTTCATACGAGCCTGCAAGAGGCCCACCTGCTTCATAAGGTTCATAATCAACATGTTGTCCGTCTCTGTGCTTTTTACATACCACAGGACAGGGTTCACCACAGGTAGTCCAGTTTCTTGGTTCCATGGATTCTTTATTGAAAGGTTTCCAGTATTTATCCATCAATTCATTATGGATACTGATTCTCTCATCACGGGGCATGTAAATCATTTTCCAGTTCATCAATGGTATGAATTCTCCCAGACAATGTATATTGGAACCAAATGTACCCCCACTTCCGATTTTAGGATTATATCTGTATTTGGTGGTTTTTCGTTTGATGACCTTTATATAGGATTCATTGTAGTATTTGTTAAGTATATCTTTGACATTATCCGCATCTGATAGATTAAAACCAGGAAATTTTCTTTCGATTTCACCACCAAAAACGATGCCAACGACACCATGTGCCTGGTACAGTACAGATCCGCTTCCTCCTCTGCCTGCCCATTCTTCTGAACCTTCAACCATTTTATTGTTCTTTAGAGTGGCAGAAAATGTTGCACCCATATTGGAGTACAGTGAACTAGGTCCAACGACCATACATCTGTAATTCTTATTAAATCTGGATGAAAACTTATCCATCAGGTATTTTGATAATGCATATACCCCTTCTTCACCATTGTAGTCTTTATAGATGTCCAGTAATTCATTTTCTAAAATTTCATGGAATTCTACATCTACGTCTCCTCCTTTTTTACCTTTAAGTAAAATTATAGTAGGGGTATCTGATCGACCTTCTATGGTGACATAATCGACACCCACACCTTTAAAAACATGAGCTGCACCACCCATGGCAGAAATAAAAAAACCTCCCCAAAGAGGTGAGCGGAAGGAGAATATCAATCTCTGGGTGCCAGGAAGCTTGCTACCTGCCAGTTTTCCCATACCAAAGCATAATACATTGTTTTTACTGTATGATGGATATTCATAACTTCTGTAATCAAAATGATTCTTCAGTCCCCAGTCTACAGGTCCTACTATATCAGTATCTACAAGTTGTATTGTTCTGGTTTTTTCACCAGGATTCAGATATAAAGACCTTACTTTATAGTTTTCATTTTCTTTTGAATTGCCCAATGGAATTCACACTCCCTATGTAAATCTATTTGTAAAATAGCACTATTGTAGTCATCATCGAGTATATTAAATGTGTTGGCAGAATGTCAGAAAAGTCTATGCTAACCCCTGAATCCAAATTTTAACAGAAAAGTATGACGGACCCGGTGGGATTTGAACCCACGACCTCCGGGTTAGAAGCCCGGTGCTATATCCTGGCTAAGCCACGGGACCACATGCCACGAGTAGCAGAGATACCCAATTGTTGTTTGTACATAAAAGGTTTTTTGTTGATTATTCTATTGTAGACCAAAACCAATTATTAGTATTAGTGAATTTTGCAAATATACATATATAGCATTGAAAATATCAAAAATGATATAAATAATATAAAATAGCATTGGACGAGGCTTAAACAGATGAGCGATTTATTGATTTATTCTAACGGAGAGTTTGTTCCAAAATCCCAGGCAACAACATCTATCTATGACCATGGATTTCTTTATGGAGATGGTGTTTTTGAAGGTATCAGAGCCTATAACGGTCGGGTGTTCAAACTGGATGAGCATATAGACAGGTTATATGATTCTGCAAAGGCGATTGTGCTGGACATCCCTTTGACAAAGGACGAAATGAAAGAGGCAATCCTTCAAACCCTTAGAAAAAACAATCTTATGGATGCTTATATCCGTCCGATTGTATCAAGAGGTGTAGGTGACCTTGGACTTGATCCACGAAAATGTCCAAAACCGAATGTATTCATTATAACCCAGCAATGGGATGCTCTCTATGGAGACCTGTACGAGGTGGGATTGACTGCAGTAACGGTTACAACCCGCAGAAACGCTCCTGATGCACTGTCCCCGAACATAAAATCCATGAATTACCTCAATAATATATTAGCTAAAGTTGAAGCCAACAACAAAGGTGGAGATGAAGCTATATTCCTGGATAATAATGGATACCTTTCCGAAGGTTCAGGTGACAATATATTCATAATTAACAGTGGTAATGTTTACACACCACCAACCATCAACAATCTCAAAGGTATAACAAGAGCGGTTGCAATTGAGATTTTGAAGGACATAGGTTATGAAGTCCATGAACAGCATATGGGATTGTTTGATTTGTATACAGCTGATGAAGTATTTGTAACAGGTACAGCAGCTGAGGCAGCACCTATTATTCAGATAGATGGGCGCAGTATAGGTAACGGAAAACCCGGTCCAATAACCAACGAAGTTATTGAGGCTTTTAAAGAAGTCACAAGATCAAATGGTACACCAATCTACCCTGAAAATCAGGTTGAGGTTTAAATACAGTTATTGTTGTTTTTCTGAAATATCATGACACATAAAGAATTCAGGACATTGATACCTGCAGAAGAAGCACGCAGGATTATAAATAGTATTCATGTAATGCTATCCACAATCTCTCTTCCAGTAGAAGGTGCTCTGGGATATAGGATAGCAGAGGATATAATTTCAGATATTAATGTACCCTCATTCGATAGATCAATTATGGATGGGTATGCTGTCCATGCCGAAGATACCTATCAGGCATGTGAAACCGAACCATTGGGTTTGCATGTCATCGGTTCAATAAGTGCCGGCTGTTCTGAAAGCTATGTACTAAAAAAAGGTGAATCAGTTGCGATAGCCACTGGTGCACCAATTCCTGATGGTGCAGATGCAGTGGTGATGGTAGAGGATACAAAGGAAGTAGATGATACTATATTAGTTTACAGACCTGTACATACCGGTGAGAATATCATGTCCAGAGGATCGGATATCCTGAGGGGAGAACAGATACTTCGCAAAAACACAAAGATAGGTTCTCGTGAAATAGGTGTTCTTTCAGCAACAGGTAAACGTGAAATCGATGTTAACACCATAAAAATTGGCATAATCTCGACAGGAAATGAACTGGTCACACCGGGTAAATCTTTGGGTTTTGGGATGATCTATGATACAAATTCCTATGCCCTTTCTGCCAGTATTAAAGAATGCGGTGCAACACCGGTGATATATGGAATAGTCACTGATGATGAAAATGCAATGATAGATGCAATAAATAAAGCAGTAAATGAATGTGATATGGTTCTGACCTCTGGAAGCACTTCTGCAGGTGCAGGAGATATTATGTATAAGATTATTGATGAAAAAGGCAAAACATTGTTCCACGGTATCAATATCAAACCCGGTAAACCAGTTGTAGCCGGTTTGATTAATGATGTGCCAACGATTGGACTTCCCGGGAACCCCACATCAGCACTGACCATTTTCAATGAGTTCGTTGCACCCTTAGTTCGGAACAGATTGGATACAAGTTGCAATTCCGGATACAGGACAACTGTTTCTGCGGTTATTGGTTCTGGTATAAAGTCACCGGGCAGACATCAGTACCTCCCGGTAGGTTTGGTACGTGGAAAGGTTTACCCTGCAGATAAAGGTTCAGGAGCAATAACAACACTTGCTGATGCAGACGGTTTTATAGAAATCTCAGCAGAAACTGAATTTCTAGCTCCCGGTACACCTGTGGAAGTAACACTTTTTGGAAATATGGATGAACCTGACCTAATGTTTACGGGCGGATATTGTCCTGGAACTGTATTACTTGAGAAATTCACAGGGTTTAATTTCAGGGTCTTAAATACCGGGTCAACCGGGGGTTTCAGTTCAATTTCTACAGGTGTTTCTGATATTGCAGGGGTGAACATGCCTGATGATTCAGGAAATTATAATATACCTGTTATTGAGAAAATGAAATTATCCGATGTTGTACTTATCAAAGGCTACATAAGGGAACAGGGATTGATAGTCCGGCAGGACAGTGATATTTCAGGAACGGATGACATACTGGACAAACGGTTTATCAACCGCAATAGAGGTTCCGGTACACGGAGTTTACTGGATTTGAATCTTAAACGATTTGCTGATGAAAAAGGGATGCTTTTTAATGATTTAAAAAAATCTATAACTGGATATAACAGTGGAGCAAAAAGTCACCATGCAGTATGTAATGCTGTCGGTGAAGGATTTGCAGATGTGGGATTTGGTATCCGGGCAATAGCTGAACAGTTCGGATTGAAATTCATCAAAACATCTGATGAAGAATTTGATTTTTTAATTCGAAGGGATATAATAGATATTCCTGAAGTTAGAACATTATTATCCTGTCTTTCATCAAAACAATTTGCTGATAATCTCCCACCAGGGATATCAATTTATGAGAGGACTGGTGAAATAATTAATTTTTGAATCATCAGTTTTATAAATTAGAATTAATACATTAACAATGCGCTTTTTCAATTAACCTCTATCAGGAAAACAATTTTATTTTTTGGAGCAACGTCGGGGTACAAAATGAGTATACAGGAAGAGATAAAAGAAGTACAGGAAGAAATAAAGAATACCCCATATAACAAAGCAACATCCCATCATATAGGGCGATTAAAAGCAAAACTTGCACGTCTAAGAGATGAAGCTGAAAGAAAGGAGTCCAGTAAATCCAAAGGTGGAGGATATTCCGTAAAACGCTCAGGTGATGCTACCGTATCACTGGTTGGTTTCCCTTCAGTGGGAAAATCTACCCTTTTAAACAAACTAACAGGAGCACAATCCGAGGTGGCTGAGTATGAGTTCACAACACTTGAGGTAATACCCGGTGTTCTGGAATATAAAAGTGCAAAAATCCAGATGCTGGATGTACCAGGGCTTGTAAAGGGAGCAGCCTCAGGTAGAGGACGAGGAAAAGAAGTAATATCGGTAATCAGAAATTCACACCTTGTAGTTTTCGTTCTGGATGTGTTCCAGACCTCTCAGTATGATGTATTGAAGCAGGAACTGTATGATGCCGGTGTCCGTATTAACGAGAATCCACCAGATGTAACAATAAAGAGAATGGATCGTGGTGGTATAATTGTAGACAGCACGGTCGATCTTGATAGCCTTTCGGTTGATACTATAAAAGCAGTTCTTGGTGAATACAAAATCCATAATGCACATGTTTTAATCAGGGAAAATATAACTGTAGACCAGCTTATAGATGCGGTTCTTGAAAACAGGGTATACATACCAGGAGTACCGATAATAAATAAAGTGGACATGGCTGATGAGGGTACACTTGAGTACTGTGTACAGAATTACCCTGAAGCGATTATGATATCTGCAGACAGGGATATGAATCTGGAAAGTGTAAAAGAGGGAATTTTCTCATCAATCGATTTCATCAGAGTTTATATGAAACCACAGGGTGAACCTGCAGATTTACAGGAACCCATGATTATACGGAAAGATTCTACCGTAGGGGATGTGTGTGAGAGACTTCACAGGGATTTCAAGAAGAAATTCAGATACGCAAGGATATGGGGGTCATCAGCAAAACATCCGGGTCAAAGAGCAGGGCGTGACCACGTATTGCATGATAAAGATATACTAAGCCTTATAATCCAGAAATAATATTTTTTATATAATGAAAATCATCTGGCTATATGCCTAATTTTGCATAACAATTAAGTATTAGTATGTATGTATGAGTGAAGGCAAAGCAGTCCCGTTGGGTAGCGGTCAATCCTGCAGGCCTTTGGAGCCTGCGACGGCGGTTCGAATCCGCCCGGGACTACATTTCCTCTCTTGATAATCCTTTTTACTACTATTTTATTCAAGGCAAATACACTGAGGTATATAATCTTTCTTGCTTATATGTATTAATTAAAGTAAACCTTAAATTAATTGGCGTTGAAAGGTTCATATCTTCACCCCATATTATCAGGGTAAAACCAAGGATACTAAAGATGTTATATTCCATCCATCACAATATGTAGTGGTTTTCTTTGTGTTATAAACCGCAAGTCAATTAAAACAGGTTTGATTTTTTTCGCGTTTTAATCCCTGATAAAATTTACATGCACCTTTCTGTTTCTGCCCCCATCGAATTCGGTAAAGAATATACCCTGCCATCTACCGAGCACAGGTTTTCCGTCTTCTATTATTACCTGTTCAGACGCGCCAACTATTGATGATTTGATATGGCTGTCAGCGTTGCCCTCCATATGTTTGAAATAAGACTGATTTGCAGGGATAAATCTGTTAAGAGTTTCGATAATGTCATGCTGTACTGATGGGTCAGCATTTTCATTGATTGTGATGCCGGCGGTTGTATGACGGCAGTATATGGTTGCAATTCCGTTATCTGCATTGAGTTCTTTTAACGCGTCTTTTACATTACTGGTGATATCTACTATTTCATTCCGGGATTTTGTGCTCAAACTAAACGTGATGTACATATCAATCACTCCCCATATCTTATTATGTTTTTTCTATTAGATACAATTTTTTTAAAACATATCTACGAAAATCCCATTTATTTTGATTAAATAAATAATTTGGAGTATACGGTGCAACAATAATTAAAAAGGCATTTTTTATAGATACATATAATTTTTTGCAATTTTTCTTATGACAAGTAAAAATGTTAAAACAGGTATTGTATTATAATTGCATAATGATTTATTCAAAATATTAGCTACAATTATTTTTTTAGGTTTTCTAAGTGTATCTAATTCTTCTTTAGATAATCCCAATTTATTGTTCATTATTCCTATTTTCCCATATATTAAGTTATAATATATTAATTAAAAAATATTTTGAGAATTAGTTGCTTATCATCCTGATATAAACTTAAGTCCCACAATTCCAGTAGCTATCAACATTATACAAACAATTCTCCCTATATTATAGGGTTCATTAAATAAAAATACTCCAAGTATAGCAGTTCCAATCACTGCAGTACCGGTCCAAACCGCATATCCTGTTCCAATGGGTAGATTTTTAACAGCTTGGGACAGGAAATAGAAACTCAAAACCATGAACATTATCATCACTATGGTGGGATAGAGTTTGCTGAATCCTTCGGTGTATTTTAGGGATACTGCCCATCCAATTTCAAAGACAGCAGCAACGAAAAGGTATATCCATTCCATTTTTATTATACCCTTTTATGACAATTATTTTGAAGAATATTTTCCGGGATATATTTTACTTTGATGTTTGAATGTAAATTTTTGCTAATTATGTGTTACTCAGATTAATCCAAATGGTTTAAGTGGGGTTCAAGTCCGGATTCTATAAAAAACTGTTTTATTTCAATCATTGGATATTGCTTTCTGTAATACAGATGAGATGAGCACGAACAGTCGCTACATCCAAAATTTGGTATATAGACTCTATTATTCTTTTGAATAAATTTTTGAGCAAGCAAACATTCATACCTTTCATTTGTTGCTGCACATACAGTTGCAATTAATTTGAAATTATGATTGAGATGCAGATAATCTATATGCCATCTGGGTTTTTTATCCTTATTTTCTGATAGACTGATATGTCTTTTAACCCGTTTCAGACCACCGGATCCAAGTGCAGACCCTATGTATATATGATAGCCTTTTTTAAATGATATGTTGCCCAGTTTCCCAATTTTTACTTCACATGAATAATTTTTAAAAACAAGACAGTAGATACCTTTATCTGAATAATCTATATCCATATTAAATCCGCTTTAGATGGTGATTAACCTTCAATTATTAGCTATTAGGTTAACCAGTAAAGAGTATATTAGCATTTTTGAAATTTTTCGCATTGGATATGTCTGTACCGCTCAGCTCTACAAAAAGGATATTGGCACCGTTTATATCTGTATCCTCAAAATTACAATTGCTAAGGTCTGCAAACAATATATTGGCTCCGTTTAACTGTTCATTCCCCAGGTTGGAATTACTCAAATCCACAAAGAATATGTTCGAACCCTTAAGGTTTGTATGACTTAGATTGGAACGGCTCATGTCCCTGAAAAAATAATCCATGCCTTCCATATTCCTGTTTGCAGCACTACTTTTTGTATCTAAATTGTTTATTTTATCATCAGATTCAGCATTTGACCAGACAAATCCAATAGTACCGATTATGACAGCTAATCCAAGAACTATTGTCAAAATAGTAGCAAGTTTTGAACGGCTCTGTCCTGCCAGCACATCCAGTCCTATAATTATAAGAACAACTGGCCAGAAGTTCCATAATGTGTGCCAGAATCCGTCCGGAAGATATTGCAGATTATTGAGCAAAAGCAGAATACCGATTGCAATCAAAATTGTTGTGCTGAGAATTCCGGATTTATGTGCCATTGTTTATCTCCTTATTCTGACAAGTATCCATAATCCAATCAAAATCAAGATACTTGGCCAGAGGACATCCCATCCAAGCCACCAGAATATATTGAATCTATCCACGATAAGAAACACACCAAGAATAATTAGAATAATACCCAGCCATACATTACGGTCGGTATGACTTCGATTTCCTGGACTTTTTGTTTTTGTAAAACTTTCATCCTTGCTATATTCATCAGCGGCGGGTTCGCCGGTTGTATTTTGCTCTGTTGTTGCCTTGTCTTTATCCTTTGGCTCAGGCATGACGATGGCAAGAATGATGTACAGCAATATTCCAAGACCATTTGCCAGCGCAAGAATTACAAAGGCAACCCTTATAAGTGTAGGGTCAACATCGAAATATTCCGCAATCCCACCGCAAACACCAGCAAGCATGCGTTCCTTTTTGCTTTTAGTTAATTTTTCTCTGCCGTTTTTTTCTTTATTCTCATCCATATAAGCCCTCATAAACATATGATTTTTAATTTCATGGGTAAACGTTGTTAAACAGTATCATCATCATCGTATATATAACTCATTCTGACTGTATTCATTCATTAAACTCATGATACATACCATAGGCTATAATCGGTAGCATAAGGAGGGAGAAAAATATTTTTACTTCTGCTGGAAGTATTTCACTCGTTTTTCCCACTACAGCTATTGCTTCAATTCCAAGTTTGAAATATATCAGGTCAAGGATGAGACCGAATCCGAGTGAACATATGCCAATTATTAGCAGGTAGATGGAAGCGGTAATTTTGCCAAGATACCGGGTAACCATGGTCAATGTAGCCATATTGGTAGCAGGTCCCGCAAGCAGAAATACAAAAGCTGTCCCAGGACTTGTGCCCTTTGCAATAAGTGCTGCTGCAAGTGGAGTTGATGCACTGGCACATATATACAGTGGTATGCCGATAAAAAGCATTATAAGCATGGAATGTATCCCACCACCAAGATATATCTGAATCCAGTTTTCAGGCACAGCATACGATATCATACCAGCAAAGAAAATCCCTAGTATGAGCCATTTTGAAATGTCACCAAGAAGTTCGATAAAAGAGTATTTGAACCCCTCTATAAAACGTCTTGACATCTTTTTTTCCGAAATATCATTTTCTAACTCACATGAACCACAGGTGCAGCTGGATGATTCTGAGGATAATACCGAACGAAGCGGAACCTTATCTTTTAGAACAATATTATTTGCGATTCCTGCACTTAATGCAGTGATGAATGTGGCAACCGGTCTAAATACTGTCATTATGGGATCAATTAAAGCATAGGTAATTGCAATGGAATCTACACCGGTTTCAGGTGTTGAAATTAAAAATGACAGTGTTGCACCCTTTGTAGCGCCCCGTTTTTTTAATGAGATGGCTGTAGGAATAACTCCGCATGAACATAAGGGCAGAGGAATCCCTGCAAGTGATGCATTGAATACTGACCTGTACTTTCCTGCAGATGCTCCCAGATAGTCTACAATTTTTTTGTCAGATATAAATATATGAATGACAGCTGCAACTCCAAAACCAAGGAATATATAAGGTGCAGCCTCTTCAAAAATATTCCATGACTCGGACAGTATACCCAGAATATAGGTATATATAATGATCCAATCCATATTTACTGCTCCGTAACATGCTCTAGGCACATATCGACAAGAGTTATAACATGTTCATCTGCAATGGAATATACTGCAAATTTACCTTTTTTACTCACACTGACAAGGCCAAGATGATTCAAAACTCTGAGACTGTGAGATATGGCAGATTGGGTCATTCCAAGTGTATAGACCATTTCACAGACACACATGTCTTTTCTGGATAATAAAAATAGGATTTTTAGTCGGGTTGTAGATTGTAGAGCCTGAAATACTCTGGACATTCTGGAAACGGTATTATAACAGGGTATGGATATTTTCATCTCTTCCAATAATGTTTCATCCAAACGCTTGCATACCCTATTAGTATCCATGAATATTTGAACATCTGTTCATATATAAAATTCTAACCTTTATATAGATATGAGGTTTATGCCAGAATCAGATAAAATATAACCGATACACAAATACCGGAAAGTACAATCCAGTCTGCTTTTTTCATTTCAAGCTCGAACAAAGAGGTGCGATATTTTCCCTGATAACATCGACTCCCCATTGCTATAGCTATACCCTGAGCAGTACGCTTTGTGCTCATTATCACAGGAACAGCTATTGAAGAAAAGCTTTTGAAGATATTATGTTTGAAATCCATTCCCCGTGACACCTGTAAGTATTGTATTTTTTTTGCATTGTCAAACAGAAGAGGAATAAATCGGATAGACAGGGACATCATAGTGGCAAGGTCAAACGATGAAACCCTCAAAACCCTCAAAGGAAGCGGTCGGAGTAACCTTTCAATACCATTGGTGATCAGTTCCGGCCGAGTTGTTGCAGTAAGCAGTGAGGCGACAAGAATCAAAAGGATAAACCGTGTTGTAATCTGTAACCCGGTTTCAAGACCTTCATAAGTGGGATGTACAAATCCAAGTGTAATAATCGGTACACCTTCACTTAAAAACAGTTGGATAATGAACAGGAAAATGAAAAATATGGACATGGGACGCAAAGTGTTCAGAAATATTCTGTAATTAATCCCTGAGATAAATGCTGTCAACGAAAAGAAACCTGCAATTATTCCCAGCTCAAAAAAAGTTTCAGTATTGAATATGAATATGCTGACAACCATAACAACAATTAATTTTGTTCTCGGGTCAAGTTTATGAATTGGTGAATTTCCAGGAACATAATTGAAAAAGAAATCGTACATCATTTACCGCGTCCTGTATTAATCCACATTCTATTGATTTCCTTGTAGGCATCATCCACTGTTGACACATTGCTTCGTACATCAAATCCCTGCTTTTGAAGTTCTCGCATCAGGATTGTAATTTCAGGAGCAGGAAAGTCAATACTATCCAGATATTCATCAGATGTGCCGGTAAATACAATTCTTCCCTGATTCATCAGTACAATTTTATTTGCAACAGGAAATAAGTCATCTATCTGATGGGTGATCATGATAATACATGTTCCATTTTCATGTATTTTTTCCAGATTATTGTAGAGTTCAATCTTACCTTTAATGTCCACTCCTGATGTAGGTTCATCCAGAATCAGATATTCAGGTTTCATTGCCAGTATTCCTGCAAGGGCAACTCTGCGCATCTCCCCGCCGCTTAATTTAAAAGGGGAGATGTCCGCAAGTTTTTTATCAATTCCGACAAGTTGAAGGGATTCATATACACGTTCGGTCAGTTCATCACCTGTAATTCCAAAGTTGGAAGGAGCAAAAGCTACATCCTCGAACACGGTTTTTGCAAACAATTGGTCATGTGGATTCTGGAAAAGCAACCCAACTTTTCTTCTAACTTTTTTGTCGGCAGCATCCAAACCCTCAACACTTACTTTTCCAGTATCAGGAATAAACAATCCATTGAACAATTTAACCATGGTTGATTTGCCGGAACCGATTTCTCCTGTTATACCCACGAATTCGTTTTTATCTATAGTCAAATTTATGTTTTTGAGGACATGATTTTCATGTGATGTGTTTTTGTTGTATGAAAAATTTACACCTTTTACATCGATTGACATAAATCCTCCAGCAGTTCTCTACTCGAAAGTGGTAATTTACCAGCAGTATTCGTTTTTAAAATACCATCTCTGTTCAATTTATTAGCGAGTTTGATTATTGGTGGGACTTCAATACCTGATTCTGGAAGTGATGGATCTTTTAAAACAGTTTGAGGATCATCATCATACATGATTTTACCTTTGGACATAACAATTATCCGGTCAGAATTAATGGCTTCTTCCATTCGGTGTGTGACATAGATAATCGTTATTCCGTTTTTTTGAAGCTGTTTTATAATATCCAGGATTATTTGTTGTGCTCTATTATCAAGCATGGATGTAACTTCATCAAAAACAATGTATTCTGGATTCATGGCAAGTACACCTGCAATGGCAACACATTGTTTCTGACCACCGCTAAGTGACATTGGATTGTGTTCTTTGAATTTTAACATATCAACTTGTGACAGTGCATAATCTACCCGTTTTCGAATTTCATAACCGGGTAGCGCCAGATTTTCAGGTCCGAAAGCAACATCTTCCTGAACTGTTGTACCTATAAACTGTGAATGGGGATTCTGGAATACCATCCCTACCATTTGCCTTATTTTCCAGATATTGGATGGTTTTTTTGTGTCCATACCCTTAATTTGAACAGTTCCTTTTGTAGGAACAAGCAAAGCGTTCAGATGCTGTATAAGGGTGGATTTACCGCATCCGTTTTCTCCTACAATCGAAACAAACTCACCCTTTTGAATCTGCAAATTTATGTTGTCCAGTACGTGTTCATCATTGTTTTCTTCATACTGGTAACTCAAATCCTGTATATCAAGCATGTTCAAATCTCATATCTAGTAGTGATATACGCAGCAATCAGGATTGATAATATATCACCAATCACAAATGGTGCAATTCCTGCCATTATAGTTTCAAACGGTTCAAACTGTGCTTCAACCATCAGCTGGGTGGCACCAAGCATGTAGATTATTACCAGTCCGATGAGCATATATAAAACATTGAATGTCAAACCTGTTGATTTTTTTCTTTCTGTAAGCATCCCGATTACAAATGCTGCAATAACAAATCCTATAATATAACCACCAGTGGGTCCAAACAGGACACCGATTCCTGAAGCTCCACCAGCAAAAACTGGAATCCCGGCAACACCAAGCAGGATATAGACTACCATACTCAGTGAACCCCATTTTTTACCAAGTATCGAACCTGCCAAGAAAACAAACAGTACCTGTAATGTGATAGGTACCGGACCAACTGGAAGCTTTATATACGCACCCACAGCAGTCATGGCTGCAAAAAGGGATGCAAAAACCATCTTCTCTATATTTGAGGAATCGATGACTTCTTCTGTTATTTTATCATTCTTCATATTGTTAACCACATGATTATTTATAGTCACATTGTCAACTTAAAACAAGTCATTGGTTAACAATTATATATAATTTTTTGCCAAATGGCTAAGGGATGTCCGGTTAATCTAAGTAATCATTGGTCTATAATGTATGATTTCTACAAAAGGTTTAGTATCTACCTGTATTAGATCAATTGATGGTTATAAGTTCTTTTTTCATCCTCTATTTGATTAATAAGGTCTTTCGACCATATAATCAGCAATATCAAGAAGCAGTTGTTTAGCTTCGGAGTCTTCAAGGATTTCCAGTTTTGCTTTGCCTTTTTCCAGATATGAAATTGCAAGGTCATTAGCGTACTGGATGGAACCTGCATCTTCCAGGATTTTAACAGTATTATCAACCTCTTCCTGGGTAACATTACCTTTTCCGAATATGTCCAGTTCTACACTTTGGTTAAATGCATGAATTGCAATAAGAGTTTTTTTACCTTCCCTCAGGTCACTTCCTCGTGCTTTTCCCAGTGTTTCTTCTGGAGTTATCAAATCAAGGACGTCGTCATATATCTGAAAACTGACACCAATCATACGCCCAAAATCATATAGTGCATCTGCAACCTCATCAGAAGCTCCGCCAAGAAGTGCTCCTATTTTAATTGATGCAGCATAAAGGACAGATGTTTTTTTCTCAATCATTTCCAGATATTCTTCTTCTGATACATTATCCGAATCTTCAAAATTGATGTCCATCCACTGCCCTTCACAAATTTGTGTACATGTTTTGGATAAAAGGTTAATACATTTCACAATCTGAACCGGGTCATTGTCCACATCTGATAATATGTCGAAGGCTTTAGAATATAAGGTATCACCAGCAAGAATTGCACCTGCTTCATTCCATTTTACATGAACTGATGACATCCCTCTGCGTACGTTATCCTTATCCATGATATCATCATGAATCAATGTGAAATTGTGGACTAGTTCTACCGACACTGCTGCCGGTAGAATAGATTCAATATCAGAACAACCAACAGACTCTGCTGCAAGGATTGTACTGACTGGCCTCAAACGTTTTCCGCCTGCGTCAGGCAAATACCTTGAAGCCCTGTAAAGCTCTTCTGGTTTCTGGATAGGGAGAAGTTCCTGTATTGCCCTATCCACATATGAACTTCTATTTTTAATCTGTTCAATCATACTCATATTGATCATAGTGTTTTTTTTGAACTTGAAGATTCTATTATTCCTCTATATATAATTCTTCTCCGTTTCTCAACAGGTGCAGTGTATTACCCAATACGTAACCTGCATCTTCTGCCATTTCTATGTAGGAACTGTGCATGTTTATGTTTCCATGCGCAGGTATAACATGCTCGGGGTTTATTATCCTTAACAATTCCCAGTGGTCTTCTTTACAAGCATGACCGGATACATGTACATCTGTAAATAATCTAGCCCCACGCATTTTAAGTTTAGTCTCCAGTGAATAACGGTTACCTTCTGTCATAGGGCTTGGAATTACATTTGCTGAAAATATAACCCTATCTCCTGGGTCAATTGTATAAGGGGTTTCTCCATTTGCAATTCTTGGAAGTATTGCACCTGGCTCTCCTTGGTGTCCTGTTACAATTGGCAGATATTTATCTTTTCCTTTGTTTACAATTTTTTTAAGCGCTTTATCAACATCCTTACGTGCACCATATATTTCGATGTTATCTGGAAAATCGATATATCCCAGTTCTTTAGCAGTCAATACATAATTATCCATTGCGCGACCGATCAATACAGGAACTCTGCCCATTTCAGTTGCAAATTTAATTATCGAATTGATACGTGCGATATGAGATGCAAACGTGGTCACAATCATACCGACATCTGATTCTTCAGTACCAAGAAGCACATCCCGGACCAGGTCATGTGCTATACTCTCCGATGGGGTTTTACCAGGTACTCCCGAATTGGTACTCTCGGTTATCATTGCAAGTACCCCTTCCTTACCAAGTGATTTTAAACGGTCAAAATCAGGTTTTTCACCCATGGTAGGCATACGATCCAATTTGTAATCACATGCATACAAAATCGCTCCTTCGGGTGTATGTACAACAGCAAAAACACAATCAATTATACTGTGTTGTGCTCTGATGAATTCGATAGAAATGTCTTTTGTGACCTGATATATGCCTCCAGCATTAAGAGTAACGATTTTATTTTTGACACCGAATTTCCTTTCTGATTCTATCTGTTGTTTAATAAGTGCTGTTGTGTAAGGTGTACTTATTATGGGTGCTGCATACCTGTGTGCCAGTTTTGGGATTCCCCCTATATGGTCAAGATGACCATGGGTACAAACAATTGCACGTACCGTACCATTGATTTCTTTCATGATGGTGTCATCAGGAATTGCACCCATTTCAATCAATTCCAGAGAGTGCATTTTATTGATTTCCACATCTTCATGAATCTGTACTCTATCAAGCCTGAGCCCCATATCAAGGATGATTATATCCTCACCTACTCGGACAGCAGTCATATTGCGGCCCATTTCGTTGTATCCTCCAACTGCTATTATACCTATGTCTGTCATATTATCCTCTACTCATTTTTAATTCTTTAAATTCCGATTTTTAATCCTGCAATCTAACTTTCTTTTTAGTCTTGATTATACAAATGATTATGATAAATATTGAAAAACATCTTATCGTGTAGATGATTTATTGATTTCAAAACCCCTCTGTAGAAGATATTCTCGGGTCCAGCCAGTAACAACTACAGGAACATGATGTAATTCATTGATAGTTTTACAGCCACAGAGGAACATAGCTACCTTTAATTGATAGATGATATCTGACAATGTATCAACTACTTCCTGTTCGTTTTTCAATGCGGGTTCTACAAACGGCAAAGCAGCACTGGCAATATCAGCACCTAATGCTAGCGATTTGGCTATATCAAGCCCTGACCTTATTCCTCCTGTAGCTATAAGTGGCAATGACACATCACATTCCATAATATCTGGTGCAGTGGGTATACCATGGTCCCAGAAGATTTCACCAAGAAGCTGCGACCTTAAATCATCTCTATCTTTTGCACGATAAAACTCAACACCTGACCAGCTGGTTCCACCGACACCACCTACATCGATTGCAGAGACCCCTGCTTTTTTCAAAAGAACTGCATCTTCATGAGGAATTCCTGACCCTGTTTCTTTTACTATAACAGGGACATCAAGAGAACATATTTCAGAGATTGCTTCCAGTGACCCGGATGCATTGCGGTCTCCTTCCGGTTGAACTGCTTCCTGTAAAAAATTTAAGTGGACTGCCATAGCATCTGCATCTATCATATCTACCAGTTTTTCAACAACTTCAACACCATATTCTTTAATCTGTGCTGCCCCTATATTACCATAAACAAAAGCATTGGGTGCTTCCTCACGAACTACTCTGAATGACTCTTCCTGGGCAGGATCCTCTATGGCAGCTCTCTGGCTCCCTACACCTATTCCTACACCCATTTTTTCAGCTGCTTTTGCAAGTGACCTGTTTACTGGTATTGTATCTTCATGTCCTCCTGTAATGGAAGCAATCATAAATGGTGCACTGAAATCTTTACCAAGAAATTGTGTAGAAAGGTCTATTTCATCCATATTAATTTCTGGAAGTGCACGGTGTATTAATGTTATATCTTCAAAACCTGTACCCTTTTTCCTGGATTCGACAGGACTATGTGCACAAAAATTTAAATGTTCGATTTTCCGTTTGGATGTACTCATAATAATACCTTATAATTGATTATTTTCGCCCTGACCTGTTACCGATGTTCCTATGCCTTTACCTTGTAAAAACATTGATACATTTCCCGGCTTACCGGCGTTGAATATATAAGATGTTGATCCAGTGATTTCATTGAGTTTCAAAAGTTCGGTCACTTTACCCAGCATTCCACCGGTTATGTCAGCTCCTTCTGACGAGCCTATATAATATTTTACATCTTTAAAGTTTTCATGAGTTATGAGTTTTAATGAATTTCCTTTATCATCCAGTACTCCATCCTTAATGCTACCAATACCTATCCTGCTGGCTTCCATCTGAACTGCAAGATAGGGTACAATCTGGTCACCCGAAATTACAGATGTACCCTTAACTATATCCATTACTACATCACCATGTAGAACCGGGGTAATATTGTTATCAAGCATGATATTGATATTATCAAGGAACATGTCCATAATCCGTCCGTTTTTTGATACCGTATTGTTCATTGGATGTACTGAAACTGCATCGACATTGTTGTCAACAAGATAATCTATAAAAAGTTGATTCAACACTTTTACTGAGTTATGCGTAATAATAGAACCTTTCGCATTAAATTTATCCGTTATTTGGTACTTTTTAGCCTGTGGATGACCGAATGAGCCTGCACCATGAACAATTATAAGTTTACCGTCAAAACCTGAAATTTCCTTTGCTATCCTGTCAATTTCATCATGTTTTGCTATATTTTCTTCTGTATTTTTATCAGTAATAACACTTCCACCTATTTTCAGGATGGATATCCCTTGCCTATCAGAAGAACTTGTACACATTCCTGTACCTCTTTTATTCTACAATAACTCCTTTATCCGTTATATTTGTGGTTATTGGTATACCGCCAGCAGATTCTATGGCATCTGATACATCATTGATTTTACCGGTATCTGTTAGAGCTATCATGCATCCGCCGCCTCCTGCGCCTGTAAGTTTTGCACCATATGCACCTTTTGACCTTGCCGAATAGATAAGCTGGGAAAGCTCAAGGCTTCCCACACCGATAGAATCCAGTAACCCTTGATTAATATTCATAAGTTTGCCGATTGATAAATAATCATTATTATACATTGAATATTCACCAAATGAGGTTATTTTACCAATGATTGAAAGTATGGGTGAAATGATTTCTGGAAAACTATTGTTGAGTTCAGCTACATTTAATACCAGTTTTTTTGTAGATGAATCTCTTCCTGTGTCACCTATTACAATGCCACAATTGGCTAATTTGAGTTTCTTACGATGAGGTAGCATAAAAACCCCACCCATTGTGCTTACATATGTGTCGGTTGGACTCGCATTACCCTGTACATCTCGTTCTATATTGTGTCCCAATTCAGCAATCTGCTCAAGGGATAATCCACAATCAAAAAGCTGGTTCAAAGCCTGTATCGTTGAAACTGTTAATGCTGCGGATGAACCCAATCCTGAACCAACTGGTAATTCAGAATTGATATTTATTGTTACACCTTTAATCGGTACAAATTTCCTCATCTGCTCAATTACTGCCGATACATAAGGATGTTTTTCAAAATTAATACCGCTCCTGCCCAGCACAGATATTATCTCTACCGAGTCGCTGAGCTCTGCCTGCACACGTGTTCTGAGATTAATCGCACAGCATATTGCACTTTCACCATAAACCACTGCATGCTCACCGAACAAATATATCTTTCCTGGTGCAGAAGAGGTTATCATCTATATTCCTTATTTGTAACATTGGATTATATTGTGGATTTTGATACATTATTCTATTACGATTGCTGCATATCCTACAACTGCTGAACTGTCCCCAGTAACATCTGCACTTGTCCCGTATTTGAGGAGTTTTCCTTTTCTACCTCCAAGAGATTTTGTAGATGTCAGCATTGCAGAAATCGGTCCATATCCACATGCAGTAGCAGATCTCTCAACTCTGCGCTTGTAGAACTCATGCACATCCATATTCTGTATTGATTCAATAAGATATTTATCTGTATCAAGAGCCACGTTTTCCGGTTCATAATGGGTAAAATCACTAGAAGCAATAATAACCACTTTTTTATCGGATTCTTGGACGGCACTGGATATTACATTACCTGCTTCTAATGCTGTTTCTTTATCCTGAAGACCCATGCATATAGGTAACACTTTAAACTCGTTTCCAAACCGGTATTGGAGGAACGGGAGCTGTACTTCTATGGAATGCTCATACATATGAGCTGTTTCATCGATATCCATAATAGTTCCAGCAAGTGATTTACCAAGGTCATTGTCTGTTTGGACATCTCCCAGTGGAGTGGACCATGTATCCTGCGAAACTGCTACTGCTGAACCCAGTCCTGTATGGTTGGGTCCCAGTATTATATAGGTATCAGCTTTTGGTAATTGTGCAAATGCATATGCTGCTACTGGTCCAGAAAACATATATCCCGCATGTGGTATAACTGCTCCGAATAGGTTCTGCTGTGATATTTCAAGATTTTCGAAATATCCACTAATTTCTATCTCAAGACCCTTAGGGTCACGTGGATAAAACTGTCCAGCAACTATAGGATTTCTCATACTACTAATTCACCCCTTTAATTATGAAGGATTTGTACCTTTAAGTAGTATGTTATGCATCAGATGGTAATATTGTTTATGTTTGCATCAGATTTCTGTTTCGAAGTCACTGAACTCGTAATTGAATGGTATGCCTTTTTTCTTTGTAACTTCTTTTGCCAGCAACCAGTAAACAAGTGATAACGCTTTTCGACCCTTGTTGTTTGTCGGCACCACAAGGTCTACACTGGATGTCTGATTATTGGTATCACAGAAAGCAATTACTGGTACTCCAATATTTACAGATTCTTTTATAACCTGCGCATCTCCTATAGGGTCAGTTACAAGGGTGACTTCCGGTTCAAAAAAACCCTCCATTTGTGGGTTTGTCAGAGTCCCTGGAATAAACCTCCCTACCATAGATTTAGCACCGATGGCTTTTGCAAACATGGTTGCTGGGTGCTGACCATATTGACGTGCTGAAGTTACCAGTATTTTAGATGAGTTGTATTTGGATAGAAAGTTAGCTGCAAGTTTTATTCTTTGCTCAGTTGACTGTATATCCAGTACATAAAGCCCATCAGTTCTGACACGATATATAAAATTCAACATGTCTTTGGTCTTTTGTTGAGTACCTATATGTACACCTGCTGCCAGATATTCGTCAATTGGAATCAATGATGTAGATTCCTCGGTTTCTGCAGGTTCTTCTGTTGGCTGCGGAGCTGAGGGTTTTTCAACTCCTGTTGCTTCTTCAGTACTTTCGGCCATTTCGTTAATATTGTTCCCTGTATTTTCTTCAATATCCTGTTGATCTTCCATCTGTTCACCTCATTTTCTATAATCTCTTTTAACTGTAATAGGGATTACACCACATTTAAATTCCTCTGTTGCAATTTGTAAGGAGTCAAAATTTTCTGCATTTTCAATTAATATAGGGGCATCCATTGATATTTGTAATGCTCTTGCACCAATAATCCTTGCACGCTCATACCTTGTAAAAGTCTGATTTCTCTGTATATTCAATTAATCACCCTGTATATCGTTTAATTGTAAACACCAGGTGCAAAATAATTCAAACATAAAGAATTACTTTATTTATTCATCCTGAAACATATATGATTTTGATTTTATAATCACAGATAAGCATACCAGTTATTGGATAAAAGGAATGGGACCACTGAGATTTGAACTCAGGTATCGGCGTGTTTCGCATGGTACTTCTAATATGTAACATGTCCCGAACGCCGAAGGATAGTCCATGCTACCTCATGGTCCCTTACTGGTATGGTGCCAATGTATCTACAAGTTCAACATGTGTTAAAAATATTCTCCTGCAACAATACCGCTTAAAACCCAGGTCATCAAGTACATCCCCTGCATTTTCTCCTTCCTCTACACGGTTTTTGTATTCATGCCAGTAGTTGGCGATTACCTTGCCACAGGTAAAACATCGAATTGGTATCATATTTTACACCTTACTATACAATTTATCGGTAAGATTTCTGGTATTTTGCGCGTGCTCCTGGCCCACCAAACTTCTTAGATTCCTTCTGTCTGGAGTTGTTCACAAGCAGGTTGCGGTCGTAGGCTATATATGTGTCTCTAATGTTAGTATCATTGGTCCAATCGACGATACCTCGTGCAATGGCAGTTCTTACTGCATTTGCTTGTCCCATCAATCCTCCGCCACGGACATTTACATCAATATCCAGTTCAGACACAACATCTCCAGCTAACTTGAGAGCTTCCTGCATCTTGAGTCTTCCCATCCTGGGCTCATATATTTCTATAGGTATCTTGTTTATCCTTACCTTACCTGTCCCTTTACTGATATTTGCGCGTGCTATAGCAGATTTATTTTTACCTGACGAGGTTACTGCTTTATCATCCATGTTATTATCCTCCTGTCGTTTATTTTATTAGAATTTTGCACCCAGCCTGCGGCTTACATCACTAAGTTTTACAAATTTATTTCTACTCAAACGGCTCAGTTCTGCTCCTTCTACCGTTGTACATTCGGTATTTGCAAACTGGGGCGGGACTCCTACATGGACTTTCAGACGGGACATAGCCATTTTACCGCTTTTCCTTTTATATGGAAGCATCCCTCTTATTGTCCTTGTAATAATACGATCAGGTCTTTTGGGGTAATGAGGTCCATGTTCAATTGAACCTATTTCCCTCTTTTCTTTATAATCGGTCAATGTTTTGACTTTAGAACCAGATATAACTGCATTCTCAGCGTTCACAATGGTGATTTGTTCTCCATTCAGCAACTCTTTTGCGACTGTGCTTGCAAGCCGTCCCATAATAAGGTCATTAGCATCGATAACTTTCATTTTTAACACCTACTCTACATCACCTTACTGTAAAATCTTGATTCCTGACCCGCTTGGGTTTTCTTCCAGAATATCTTCAATGGTTAAAAACTTCCCACCGACACTTTCAATTTTATCCTTTGCTGTGTTGCTAACCTTTAACGCTGCAACTGTTACACCATGACCCAGATAACCTGCTCCAAGTACTTTCCCAGGTACAATCACAATTTCATTTTCATCAGTATTCCTGCTAATCCTGCTCAGGTTAACTTCTGCATGACTTCGATTTGGTTTTTCCAGTCTTTTAGCAAGATCTTTCCAGATTGGTGCGTTTTCTGTATTTGATGTTTCTTTCAGTAATCTAATCAAATCAACAATTCTTGGATTTGTTTTTTTGGAGACTTTTTTCTGACTTTTTTTGCTCATACTATGTTCCTCCGCAAGATTAAATCTTACTCACGCAATTCTGCGTTCGAACATTGTCAATTCAAACAATTACGTAAGAATATACTTAATAAATCATAGAGTTAGTAACTATATTAAGCAGATTTTATTCTTCAATAACATTACTAATACATAAAGATTATGCGAATTCATTCATATTGAATAATATTGTTATATACTTTTTGATAAAAAGGCATGATGTCACATCCCATTTCCTTTGCCACTAGAATTGCTGCAACTTCCGGATAAAGAAGTTCTGAAAACTTCTCATGTTTTGTATTTATTTTAGATGCAACATTTTGCCTGTCCATATTTATTGTTACAGTTATATATTCCATTATCTGTTCTATTATTGATTTTTCTTTAAAAAGCTCGTTTGATGGTTTAAAATCGTGCGGGATTGATATGTTATCAAGAGCAATATTAAGGTTGAGATTTTCATTATCTTCATGTACAATGTTTGATTCAACCGCCATACGTGATACTTTAGAAGCTTCATCAGGTGACATCCATTTGAAATCAAAAGAAAGTGCGAACTCAAATTCTTTTATAGGTAACTGGGGGGTAGATTTTTTCTTGAAGACTGAAGCTACCACTTTTGTAAGCTCATCCACACGAACCACGCCGAATTTCATCGATTATTGTATCAGCAATCCTATCCACTTCTGTAATTCTAGGGCCATCCAAATGGCTTATCTGGAGAGCCAGAATACTATCCTTTAGGTCCGCATGCACAATGTATGAATCATTTCTAAAGGGGACCCTGCTGTAATTTTCATCAAGATAGGTGTAGAACAGATTGATTCTAAAATCAATTGCTCCTTCCGGTTCAATAGTTCCAATTGTTTTATTTATATTTCCATGGTTAATCGGTGCAAAATCAACTCCATTGGTAACTATTTCAACACCTATTTCACGTTTCATCTGGACATACTTCTGGATTGTCCGGTTCTGCGGTTCAAACATACCGAATTTACCATTCATTAATGCAAGTGTTTTAACAAGATATTGCAAATCTGAATGGTATCGATAGTGTTGTTCAAAATGAGTTTCCAATCCTGGCGGACGATGATAAATTCGTTTCCTTGTCATATGTAAACCTGGAAAAACAATGGATAGGAATGAATAACCATCCCTATTTAGATAGTTACTGGTTTTGCATCTAGTATACCTTCAATGGATTTTATTTCATCCAGAAGAGATTTTGGAACCTCGGAATCCACATTCAATACCATAATTGTCTTTTCTCCAAGCCCTACCTGTCCTACCTGCATTCCGGAAATGTTGATATTATTTTTACCCAGCATGATTGCACATGGACCTATTACCTTTGGACGGTTGAGATGGTCTACAACCAGCATATATTCGGTTGGTGTTATGTCAACATGATAATTATCAATCTGGATTATCCGTCCTATCCTTCCATCACCAGATACTGTACCAGTGATGGATTTTGTTTCCGAACCACTTGTCAATTCTAATGTTATTGTTGAGGGGGCTTTGTTGGTTGTTTCGGATTTACCTTCAATTACTTTGATTTTCCGGGATTTTGCAAGTGAGGTTGCATTTACAAAATTAACACCCGAACCTAGTGCATTTTCCAGTATGCCTTTCAATGCCGCAACTGTTACCGGTTTAATATCTTTTTCCAGTATGTCCCCACTGTATTCTACTTCTACCCGTTTATAATTACCGCTCATCAATTGTCCGGCAAACTTGCCCATGGTTTCGGCAAGTTTCAGGTACGGTGTGAGCGCAGGCATCAGTTCAGGTTTAACAGTGGGTATATTGATTGCATTGTTAACAGGACCCCCTGTTAATGCTGATACCACCTCATCTGCAACTGCTTCAGCAACGTTTACCTGGGCTTCTTCGGTGGATGCACCAAGATGTGGTGTGGTTATCACATTATCAAAATCAAGTAACGGACTATCAAACGGTGGTTCTTCAACAAACACATCAAGCGCTGCGCCTGCAACCTTACCGCTTCTTAATGCGTCTACAAGTGCATTTTCATCAATTATACCACCACGGGCACAATTTAATATCCTTACCCCGTCCTTCATTAAAGCGAATTTGTCAGCATCGATAATATTTTTGGTTGCCTTGGTAAGTGGGGTGTGCACGGTTATAAAATCGGCACGTTTTGATATCTCTTCTACAGATGTCAGTTCCACACCCATTTCATCTGCCTGTTCATGTGATACATATGGATCGTATCCTAGAACTTTCATATGAAGTGCTTGGGCTCGCTGTGCAACATATGAACCTATACGTCCAAGACCGATAACTCCTAGATATTTTCCGTTGACTTCAACACCCATAAATTTTTTTCTTTCCCACTTTCTGGATTTTAATGATGCGTGTGCCTGTGGAATATTGCGGCACATAGACATCATCATAGAAATAGTATGTTCTGCTGCAGATATCATATTTCCTTCAGGTGTATTTACAACGATTATTCCTTTATTGGTTGCAGCGTCAACATCAATATTATCGACACCTACTCCAGCTCTACCTATAATCTTCAGGTTATCTGCTGCGTTGATTATTTTTTCTGTCACTTTGGTTCCGCTTCGGATAACAAGTGCATCATAATCCCTGATTTTATCTATTAAATCCTCCTCAGAAAGTCCTGTTATTACATCAACTGTAAAATTATCTTTTAGTTTGTTTATACCTTCTTCTGCCAATGAATCACTTACTAATACTTTCATTTTTTATTACTCCATACAATCCTAAATCAATCAGGATGTATTTTATTGGAAACTGAATATTATCTGATGTAACTTCTTTGATGTAACTAATCCAATTTAAGTATTATCTTAACATATAAAATAATATAAACCGATCTGCCAGATAGTACAATAATATACAGAAAGAAAAAAGAAAATAATAAGCTGAGAAATTATAAATTAGTATTTCCAGCTTTTTGCACACTCGACCATTGTCTGAAGGTTTTCATTGGATGTGGCACTTACAATACCACAGCCAGGTGCTAGGAAGTCTACCCCTTTATCCAGTGCTTCCTGTGAATTTTGTTTAATCATATCCGGGTTACCGTTCCAGAGTGTCTGTACAGGGTCGAGGTTGCCAACAATCTTTGCGTTGCTAACATTTTCTTTGGCTGTTGCAATGTCAACCTTTTGGTCAACACTGATGGCATCTGTTCCGGATTCGTCCATAATTGGAAGGCCTTTTGTTGTGTCCCCACATATATGTACGATTGTACCTACACCCATCTCTTTACAGGCGTCCACTATTCTTTTGTGGTATGGAAGTACGAATTTTCTGAAGAAATCAGGTCCAAGAAGTTCATAACTTGCAGTTGGATCAATGATAACCATGGTGTCTGCGCCGTTTTCAACCTGTTTTTTGGCATAGGCGATGTTAAATTCAGTTGTGAAATCAATGAGTTTTTTACCGAAATCCTCGTTTATCATAACATTGGTAAACCAGTCATCACCATTCAGGTGCTGAGCTAGTGAGAATGGTCCAATCATACTGCCAAATATTGGAAGTTCATCCCCGTATTTGTCAGCCAGCTGTTTAATGGATTCACAGATGGTACCGATTCTCTTCTGACTTAAATCATACCCTTCCAGTGATTTGATGTCATCTTCTGTTTTTACTACATGACCCACAACAGATGGCTGCTGCTTCTGGGTACCTTCTTTGAGTTCACATCCGAAAAACTCTGCTTCTGCTGTGATATCGAATGGGACACGTACCATTTCAAAACCAACAACATTGTGTGCTGCTTCTGCGAGTTTTGTCATTTGTTCAGCATCATAGTGAGCATCTGGCCAGTATGCTCCACTTGCCTCCATCTGGTCAACAGTTCCGGTCTGTGTAGCGCAGATGGCTGGCATTCTGTCTACGGTTTCTCCTTTCAATGCTTTTGCAAATCTTTCCTTAGGGGTATATTCTTCAGTCATTAAAATCAAGCTCCTTTTTAAATAGTTTTAAATAGTTTATGATTAGTATGCTTTAATGGTATTTTCGCGTATATATAACTTTTTATATCAAATAATAAACATTGCAATACACATCAAGTCCGGTAATCACAATTATTTAACAAATGATTTACTACCAATAATTATAAGTAATCAATTAATATGGTGTAAATGTTGTAACAAATACCAACAAGGAAACCCGATCAGGTAGATCGAATGGACTCTAAATCCATTCAGCCGGGTTAGATTCCCGGGGTTTCCGCCATTTTTTGCAAAAATAACACATATAACTGCAATAAACATTTCATATATGTAAATATATTTATAAGAGCGTGACATTAACCGTTTTATTCAATTTACAATTATACTTTACATATTTGTTCTTTAGTGAGTATCAGTCATGTCCACCAAAGCATGTAATACAAATTTTGAAGCAGGATATTGCAGAAATCTTTTTTTAATGCCCAGAATATCTGCTAGATTCACCTAAATAAGTAGCTTGAACAAAGTTAGTAATATTTTGTTTGTATCATGGGGTTGAAAACATGTTTAAAAAACCACTGGCTTCATTAATATCAGACCTACAAATATGGGTTTCAAGGAGTGGCCTACTTCATGAAATAAAAAACTATGAGGTATCACAGCGATATATTCATATGGAAATGGACTGTGGTGAAAAGGTAACAGTAAGGAATTCAAGGAACAGTCGTTCAGCAAGAATACTCAGATTAAAAAAATACAAGAAACCATGCAAACACTGCAAGGTATCTGATGAGAGGATAAACAGGTTTTTACAGAAACATTCTGATAATATGAATACTAAAATAATGGCTTTTTCATATTCTGAATCAAAGAAAAAGAAATCTAAAAAACTGGGTCATGAAAAAAAGAAACAATCCAAAGTTCCGGTGAAGTCAAGGAGCAAAAATGTTCAAACCTACACATCCGGTCTAAAAGGTAAAACAGATAATGTGTCTAAACCAGATACATTCACTCCTGCTCAAAAAGAGAGAATAAATGAACTACTTCTACCTGGTGAAAAAATAACTTTTTCAAATGACCCGGAAAAATACAAGGAAGTAGAATCTGAACTGGTCAGTAAAAGACGGGATGATTTCAAAAAGATATATGAAAACAACAGGGAAGAACAGATTGCAAAATTGGAGAGAACCATATCCCAATTTTTTATTGATAAAGGATTTATAGAAATCAAAGCACCCATAATGATTGATATTGATTCTGTAAAAAAAATGGGGGTTGATAAAGACCACAAATTGTCAAAACAGATTTTCTACCTTGATAATAAACGGTGTTTGCGACCTATGCTGGCCCCGGGTTTATACCAATGGCTCAAAAATTTTGATAAAATACTTCCAGACCCAATAAAAATATTTGAAATCGGACCATGTTACCGGAAAGAATCAGAAGGAAGTCAGCATCTGGAAGAATTTACCATGTTCAATTTCTGTCAGATGGGATATGGTGTCAGCAGAGATAACCTTGAACAGTTAATTGATGACTTATTAAAACATCTGGACATCGATTACAAAATCATTGAAGACAGTTGCCATGTGTACGGTGATACCATTGACATTATACATGGTGACTTGGAACTCTCATCTGCTGTTGTGGGACCTGTTCCAATCGATATGAACTGGGGAATTGATAAACCCTGGATGGGTGCAGGGTTTGGCCTGGAAAGACTGCTAAAGGTCAAACACGGGTACAGTAATATAAAACGTGCTAGCAAAACCCATTCATACTACAATGGTTTACCGACTAATCTCTGATTAAAAAAGAAGGTAAGGTTAATGTTACCTTACTATAACTACTACTGTGCCATCAACATCCAGTACATCCACAGCCCGACCGGAAGACATCGCTTTTTTTTCGATTTCAACAGAATCCGGCTCAAGTTCAATGTTTTCACCATCTACCGATACGACGATTTTACCTTCCTCAGCCTGTCTTGCGATTTTTTCAGGGTCTTCAGAATTCAGTTTTTCCACAATAGAACCCGCTTTATCTCTAAACTTGGGACCTATTATACCCATGTTGGTTTTGATTTCCACTGGTTTGTATTCGATTTGCGGATGACCGGGTAAAACCTTAACTTCGGAATTGGTAGCACCTGCTATATCTTCGGTATCACTTTTTCCCAGCAAATCAGAATAGATTTCTATTTTTTCCAGTGGAGCATTTAATGCCATTCCATTATCAGATTTGTATCTTCGAATATTACTGGTAATGTCTTTTATAAGCTCTCCTGTATTTTCAGCATCATTATCAATCAACAATTCATTAGCTTCTGGCCAAGCTTGTTCATGGATGCTTCCATCTTCAAACCTTGAATACATCTCTTCTGTAAAAAATGGTGTGATTGGAGCGAGAACATGTATGATGGTGTTAATTGCATGATACAATGTAGTCTGTGCAGCTTTTTGTGATTCAGAATCTTCTCCGTACAATCTTGATTTTACAAGTTCCAGATAGTTATCGGCAAGAATCTCCCATGCAAATGTACGTATTGATTTGTACGCCTCATCAAACAACAGCCTGTCCATACTGATTGTGACTGATTGTATGAGTTTGTTCAATTTACTGAGCATCCATCTATCAACCAGAGGTAACTTATCCGGAGAGATCTGGGTCATATTATCATCTGGAACAAAACCTTCCAGGTGGGTCATAGAGAATCTGTAGATGCTCCATATTTTTTGCATGAATCGTGAAGCGGAAACTACGTCCTTCCATCTGAACATCACATCAGAACCAGGGGTACCGCCGACTGCTCCCCATTGTCTGAAAGCATCAGCACCATACTGACCAACCACTTCATCAGGAGAGATAACATTATTTTGAGATTTGCTCATTTTGTGACTGTCTTCCCCAAGAACCATTCCATTAACAAGGATAAATTCCCAGGGTTTTATGCCTTTTATTGCTTTTGTGCGAAGTATTGTATAAAACGCCCATGTACGCAGGATATCATGACCCTGTGGACGAATCTGGGTTGGGAGGCGTAATTCATGTTTACTCAGCCATCCTGATACATGAAGTGCCGTAAGGGATGAATCCATCCAGGTGTCCAGTACATCCCTTTCCGGTTCAAAATCTGTTGAACCGCAACTACATGGTACAGGTGGTTCGGTTTGGGTGGGGTCAAGGGGCAACCATTCTTCTTTGGCAACCATGGTTTCTCCACACTTATTGCAATACCAAACCGGTATAGGAGTTGCAAACACCCTCTGACGTGAAATACACCAGTCCCACTCCATAACATTGGTCCAGTTTTTAAGCCGGGTCTTCATGTATTCAGGATGCCATTCAACTTCATCAGCCGTATTGATAATTTCGTTATCATCTATTGACACAAACCACTGGGGTTCTGAAAGTATTTCAATAGGTGTTTTACATCTCCAGCATAACCCTACATTCTGGTCCAGTGTTTCCTGGTCATACAGAATGCTTTTATCCTTTAGTTCTTGAATTATGGCTGCTTTGCACTCAGAAATACTCATACCAGAGTACTTTCCAGCCACATCAGTCATCCTTCCGTTTTTATTGATGGCTTTCCGAACCGGTAGGTCATATTTAACACACCATCGTACATCCTGTTTATCACCAAATGTACATATCATCACGACTCCTGTTCCAAATGAGGTATCTACCGCTTCATCTGCCAGCACCGGTACTTTCTGACCGAAAATCGGGACTTCAACATCATCATTTATATGTTCTCTGTAACGCTCATCTTCTGGATTGACAGCAACTGCCACGCATGCAGGAAGCAATTCAGGTCTTGTAGTTGCAATTTTAAGCTCATCAAAATACAGATAGTTCAATCTTGTATCCCTTGATTCATATTCGACCTCTGCAAGAGCAATGGCAGTTTCACATCTGGGACACCAGTTCACCGGATAATCGGATTGATAGATACGGTCCATATCGTACATCTGTACAAAGGATTTCTGGGTTTTAACAAAATACTCTGGCTCCATTGTGACAAATTCATTGCTCCAGTCTATGGAGAAACCAAGACGCATCATGGTCTCGCGCATTTTCTCGATATTCTGACTGGTAAGGTCCTTGCACATTTTACGAAATTCAGCTCTTGAAACTTCATTTTTGGTAATTCCGTGCAATTCTTCAACCTTTACCTCGGTTGGAAGACCATGACAGTCCCATCCCTGGGGAAACATTACATTATACCCACGCATTCGTTTATATCTAGCTACAAAATCAATGTAACACCAGTTCAGTGCATTACCAATATGGAAACTACCCGTCGGGTACGGTGGTGGAGTATCTATTATATACTGGGGGCGGGTCTGGTCTTCCCAATCAAAATTATATCTGGACATATCCCACGAACTCTGCCATTTGGGCTCTACTTCATGAGGGTTATACTCTTTTGGAACCGTCATTGCAACTCTCCAATGATTATTAATTAGTAATCTCGTGTGTTTTTATTTTACAGTAGTTTAAGATTATTTAAATATATCTAGTAAAACAATATTTTTACAGAAAAATCTAATTTAAAAAACGGCTACCGATACAAACGAATTGATTAAGTTAAATAATTTAATACTATACAAATTTAACCCACTGTATATATTTAAACGCTTAAAAAATACCAAAATTGATTTATATCTATCGATTTATTTGTATATAGGGTTTAATTGTTAACCTGGTGTAGGGGTTAAAGTGGTTAATAAAATAACGGTATTTGCGTTTAACGGTGAATCCATGTGTTTTGCACATGCCCTGTTGAATTCTCTGAGTCTTAAGCTTGATAAATCCTTTCCAAGTTGTACCGGAGAACAAAAATTCAGAGTTTGTTGATTGCATGTGTAAAACCCCATCCCAAATGGAAACCCCTGAAAACGCAAAATAACAGCAAATTCCGCTGTGTGATTAAAGTTTGGACATCCTAGTATGACTAGATACATAGAAGAAGTGTATGAAATTATAACCTTCTGAATAAATTGTAAGGTAGATAGAAATGTTAAGCGAAAAAATGAATGAAGCATTGAATGTACAGCTCAACAAAGAGATATATTCCGCATATTTATACATGTCCATGTCTGCATACAGTTCATATATAGGACTGGATGGATTTGCTAATTGGTTTATGATCCAGTATCAGGAAGAGATGACCCATGCCATGAAAATATATGATTACATTAACGACCATGGTAACCAAGTGAAATTAATGAAAATTCCACAACCACCTACCACATTCGATTCGGCACTGGATATGTTTGAGAAAACACTTGAACATGAAAAATTTGTGACAAATTCCATCAATGAGCTTGTTGACCTTGCAATCGAAGAAAAAGACCATGCTACATATACGTTTTTACAGTGGTATGTTTCCGAACAGATTGAAGAAGAATCTAACGATAATGAAATACTTTCCAAACTTAAACTTATGGGCAACGATGGCAGCGGAATGTATATGCTGAACAAAGAACTCAGTCAAAGAGTTTTTGTTCCTGAATATACTTCCAAAGCTTTATCTGGATCCCAAAACCAGACCGACAACAAAAGTCAATGATCATTTAAAAAATATAAGGTGATTTACATGATAGAAAATATTGTTAAAGGAAAAGACGAAGAAGCAGAAAGCCAGTTAAAAGAAAAACACGTCCCATCCATTGAAATCATGAAAGGAAAGGGTAAACAAGGAAAAGATGTTATAGAAGTAGCCGTTGGAAAAGAAACACCACACCCAAACAAAGTTGAGCACCATATTGTATGGATAGTATTACACGGTGTCAAAAATAACGGACAGGTGGTCAATTTCGGAAGGATGGATTTTGCACCTGCTTATGTAGAACCTAACACCAGATTCGAAGTTAACAGTATCGACGATTTCAAATCATTCTACGCGGTTGAGTACTGCAACATACATGGTCTCTGGGAAAACAGTGTTGAAGTGCAGTAACACCTATAAAAGTTGAAAAAGTTTCAACTTTAACTTATTTTATTTAATTCAATTCTCTAGATACCCGATTTCTTCTTCTGTCAGATAACATGCAGGGTCATCAGCCCAAGTATTATTATATACTGCTTCTGCACGGACACGGAAGTTTCCATTGCATATATTAAACCACTTGCAATTGGCACACCGATCAGCATTGGATTTTATAAGGGGTTTACGATTTTTAAGTCCAGCCATCAGCTCATCACTGGTATCAGTCCATATATCACTGAATTTTCGCTTTTTTACATTTCCAAGTGTATAATGTCTCCAGAACTGGTCCGGATGAACCGACCCATCCCAAGATACACACCCTATTCCAATTCCGGTGGAATTGCCTTTATTCATTAACAAAAGCTGATAGACATCTTCAGCACGTTCTGGTTTTTCTTCAAGCAGACGCAGATATACATATGGTCCATCACAGTGGTTGTCTACAGTTAGTACTTCCACCTGTTTACCCTTATCATGGAGTTGTTTTGTACGGTCCATTATAAGATCCAATGTTTTCCGGGTTTCTTCCGGTGATAAGTCTTCATTTTTTAAGTTTGAGCCTCTCCCTGAATATACCAGATGATAGAAACATATACGCGGTATATCCATTTCATCGATAAGGTCAAATACCGATGGGATATCTGCAGTATTTTTTTTGTTCATGGTGAACCGAAGACCTACTTTGATACCTTCTTTCTGACAGTTTTTCAAACCACCCATAGCTGCATCGAATGCACCTGAAACCCCTCTGAATCTATCATTTGTTTCCTCCATTCCATCAAGGGATATTCCTACATATGATAATCCTATATTCTTTAGCATCTTTGCCGTTTTATCATCAATCAGAGTACCGTTTGTAGAAATGACAGCACGCATGCCCTTGGACCTCGCATATCTCACAAGTTCTGGCAGGTCTCTGCGTATCAGTGGTTCTCCTCCTGAAAAAAGGATGACCGGGGAACCGAATTCTGCTAGGTCATTAATTAATTCTTTTCCTTGTTGTGTAGTCAATTCATCACTGTAATCTATATCCTGAGAACGAGCATAGCAGTGTACACATTTGAGATTGCAGCGTCTGGTTACATTCCAGACAACAACGGGTTTTTTATCTTTGGAAAATTGCAAAAGGTGGGATGGGAGTTGACTGGACAGACATCCATATCTTAGGGCATCAGATGGCTCTATAGTACCACAGTAAAGTTTTGAAATTCCAATCATTCTAATTCCTATATAAAATCATATTATTGTTTACTAAAAATAATATCATGTGCATCAGAAAGCATATTTTCAAATAGATATTTCTCTGGTATAATATCTACATTTACTCCATAACTCTTTAAAGTGTTGGCTGTTGGTGCTCCAATGGCTGATACTATTGTTTCATCACTGTTTAATACTTCTATTATCCTTTCTCCTGATCCAACTTCATTTGCTTTGATAAAGAAATTATGTACTATCATAGAACTTGTAAACGCAAAAACCGTGATTTTTCCAGCAAGCGCACATCGTATAAGGTTTTTTTGTGTGATGTTATCTGGGATATTTAATGTGTAAACCTGTGTCTCAAATACTGTTGCACCATTTTCTATCAAACCGGATATTAAATAACTAGACCCATATGAACTTCTGGCTATATCAACTACTTTATCATTTATATATGGTCTGAGATAATCAACTACTCCTTCTGAACTATAGGATTCAGGCAAATCCATACATGTTATATCAGCATTTGTAAGAGCCTTTTGAGTATTTGGACCTATTGCCACAACATTGGTACTGTTTAAAGCCTGCAAGAACTTTTGTTTAGTGTCATCAGGAATTTTTCTAAGTGTAAAATCAATTCCGTTTGCACTGGTAAAAATCACATAATCTGATTTTCTTTCAATTACCCGGTGAACAAAATCATCGAACCCATCATCTTTTTTATCTACAATTTCAATCATCGGTGCAGAAAATGTTTCAAAGCCATATTCCTGAGCCAGTGTTACTGATTCATCAAGATACATCTCCGGACGCATAATGGCTAAAACCGGCGGTTGACCAGTATTTTGAATTATATCGGAAGCCATATTATATTACCTCTGAAACAATATCACTAGTACATTTGTTCATTAACACCTAGTATTTGTCTAAGCTTTACCACATCGCCTATAACTGTTATGGCTGGTGGTTTTATGTTTCTGTTTTCTGCAATTTCGCCAATGTTTTTTAGTTTACCAACTGTTACCTTCTGATCTGAATGTGTGCCTTTTTCAATTATAGCTACCGGTGTTTCCGGGTTTTTGCCATATTTAATAAGCTGTTCCATATTCTGACCCAGCCTTTTAACTCCCATCAAAATGACAATTGTACCTGTAAAATTTGCAAGATATTTCCAATCAAGGGAACTTTCATCCTTTGTAGGGTTTTCATGCCCGGTGATAAATGTAACCATTGAAGCATGATCCCTGTGAGTCAGAGGAATACCTGCATAAGCAGGAACTGCTATCGCCGAGGTTATACCGGGTACTACCTCAAAATCAATTCCTGCTTTAACAAGCTCTCCAGCTTCTTCCCCCCCGCGACCAAATATGTATGGGTCTCCACCTTTTAAACGAACAACTGTTTTCCCTTCCTTTGCCTTCTTAACAAGAACCTGATTGATTTCGTCTTGGGACATTTTATGGTTGCCTGCATATTTACCTGCATCTATTTTCTCTATACCCTCTGGTATCGAGTCAAGAATTTCTTTACCTGGTAATTGGTCACAAACAATTACATCAGACGATTTGATTAATCTGTGTGCCTTCAATGTCAATAACTC
Organism: Methanohalobium sp.; assembly: GCF_046546175.1. NCBI lineage: Archaea > Methanobacteriati > Methanobacteriota > Methanomicrobia > Methanosarcinales > Methanosarcinaceae > Methanohalobium > Methanohalobium sp. The sequence continues at coordinate 40,221 of NZ_JBKGYF010000004.1, forward strand.
CGGGTCACCTGGACCTGAACCAACAAGAAACACTTTTCCATTTTCCTGGGACATAGTACTGTTAGCCCTCACTGTATTAATTGAAACATTAGGAATAATTTCCTGCAATAAATAGTTTACAGTTTGTTAAATCATCATAAGTTAAAGATTCAAAATTCCCAAATTTTTCCTGTAACAAACATAAATTAATCGTTCTTAAAAGTATTGATATCGAAATATAGAAAAGTCACCTATATTCTGTACATAGCGGAAACATAGTAAATCCCAAAAACTATATAGTCCTGTCTATATATAAATATGCAATTGTAGGGGGATTATAGATGGCAAATGAACAGTTTAAAAGAATATTGATTGCAACTGATGGTTCAAAAAATTCACAAAATGCGGTAAATTCAGGCATTGAAATTGCAAAGATGAATAATGCAGAGGTATATGCACTATATGTCATTCCACCTGTCAGTGCGCCGAGTGCTCAAAGAAGTAGGGGATGGGCTGAATCCCTAAAACAGGATTTAACCGAAGATGGGAAAGAATCAACCAAACATGTCAAAGATGTAGGCAGTAACGCTGGGATAGATGTAGAATCTGTTTTGCTTGAAGGTGACCCTGGTGAAGAAATAATCAGTTTTGCCGATAAAAATAACATCGATTTAATCGTTATTGGATCTCTTGGTAGATCTGGTATTCAAAAATTCCTACTTGGCAGTGTTGCTGAAAAAGTGGTTAGAAATTCCAAAAAACATGTACTTGTTGTTCCATGATTATTTTTGATATAACTAGTATTAATTAATAATCTTCAGTAAAATTGTTTCACTACCTATATAGGTATAGGTCACCTTTTTACTTATTAAGGGGTGTCTAAAGTGACAGTTAAATACAATAAATTATTAATTGCTACCGATGGTTCCGACAATTCCAAAAATGCTGTCCAATCAGGGATAAAGCTTGCTAAGAGTACAGGTGCAAAGGTATATGCGGTATATGTCATTCAGCCTGTAAGTGTTGCAGCAGGACGTAAGGGTCCTGACTGGGTAAAAGCTGCCAAGGATATGATGAAAGAAGATGGCGAAAAGGCTACATGGTATGTTGAAAAAAAGGGCAATGAAGAAAATCTTGATGTAGAACCAGTGATACTTGATGGTGATCCAGGAGATGAGATAATCAAATTTGCCGATAAAAATGAAATTGACCTGATAGTTATAGGTACAAGGGGACTTTCCGGAATTAAACGGTTTATGGTTGGAAGTGTTGCTGATAAAGTGGTAAGGCATTCTGAAAAAGAAGTACTGGTCATTCCATCCTGAGTAAATCAACATACGTTGTATGTATCAGACCATATAGGCAATATCATTAGCTATGCTCTGATATTTTTTAGGATAGGCTTAAATATATAATCGGATTTATTAAGAATACTTTATGTACGGTAGTTACAATTCTCCTTTTAAACTCGAATATGCCGAGTTTACTCTATCGGTTGAAAACTATGATGGATTTTATCTGTATAAAAGGGAACTTCTAGGTCTTGAAGATAATGTAGAAAAAATAATAAACAAACAAATATATAGCCTCCTTATTAATCCAATCGAACCTGTAAATCTGCCCAAAAAATTAACACCTCTGTTGCTTATAGAGTTTGCAAAATCTATTATTATTGGTCCTTATTCAATCAAAAAGGTTTACATCAAATATCCAGTAGAAATCGGTGTTTTTATATCTGATGACATAAACAATTATGATATTCTTGATTTTTTTATCCTAGCCAGAAAAAAATATACTGTTTACGGAAACCCAAGCAATGGTTCCCTCTGTAGATACTGGAGCAGTGATGTGTATTTATCACTACCTGAAACCAATCCGTTATACGAAGGAATACTGGAATTGAATATTACAAATACCACTGGTCGTTGGGTAGAAGTAACTCAAACAGTTTTAAACGCCTACGGAATGAAAATATATCACAACAATATTATTGTTTCCATGAAAGCCAGTATGAGGGTTACAAGCCAGAATATGGCTGAAACAGAATTTATCAATCAGCCTATCCAGGAAGGTATGGTAAAAGCTACAGAACTTTATACAATAAGCAAGGTTCAATTTGTAAGTGGGACAAAATATGTTATGGAGAATGGTATATGAGCCTTACAGATATTAACAGCTATATTTTTCAGGGTGGTGACATATTTATTAAAATCATCACTGTTGTTATCATTTTTCTGATAGCTTTCTCCATAAGTAAAATAATAACGATTTATTTGCGGAGATATTTCAAGGATAAAATAGACCCATCACGTCTGGATATATTTCTTAAATTAATATACTACAGTATCATAACATTTACCATTGGTATTTTTATACTCCCTGTTGTGGGTATACAGCCATCCAGTCTTCTTGTTGCTGGTGGTATCGTCGGAATTGTACTAGGTTTTGCCAGTCAAAGCATCGTAGGTAATCTCATATCAGGAATTTTCCTGATAATAGAAAGACCAATCAGAATTGGTAATCAGGTTAATATTGATAACAATGTAGGATATGTAGAAGACATCAACCTGATCTCTACAATAATCAGAACTTTCGATGGTCTATACATAAGGGTGCCGAATGAAAAAGTTTTTACAAACAACATAACCAACTATGTAGCCAATATTGGCAGACGTTTTGAATACATTGTTGGAATCCGATACAGTGACGATGCTTCACAGGCTATTGAAATAATAAAGGACCTAATCGAACAGGAACCGCTTGCTCTTAAACACCCTGAATCCCTTGTATTTGTTGATAATCTTGGAGATAATGCGGTAAACCTGAGTGTGAAAATATGGGCACCTGCTACCGAATGGTACGCTCTCAGAACTTCTTTCCTGTGGAAAATAAAAACCACACTTGAAGATAACGGGATAGAAATTGCTTTCCCACAGAGAACGATTTGGTTTGCCAATCAGTTCCAATATAATGGAGATTACAAAAAGGAAGAAATGTAAACAAAATCATCTGCTGTACAGAGCTATAAG
>NZ_JBKGYF010000005.1:0-41797 GCF_046546175.1 Methanohalobium sp.
GTTCCATCTGTGTGCTTGCCCCAAAAATGACAGAGGTTGCCAATCATCCAAACATTGAACTTTACACAAATTCCGAAATAACTGAGATTAGCGGGTCAGTAGGAAATTTCACTGTAAAAGGATTAAAAATACCCAGATATGTTTCTGAAGATAAATGTAAAGGCTGTATTGAAGAATGTGCCGGTGTATGTCCTGTTGAAATATCCAATCCGTTTGATTATGGTATCGGGAAAATAAAGGCTATCAGCATACCGTTTCCTCAAGCTGTTCCCCAGTGCGCCTATATCAGTAACAAATACTGTGTAGGTTGCGGATTGTGCAAACAAGCATGTCCTGCCGATGCAATTGATTATGAACAGAAAGAGCAGGAATTTTCTTTTACTGTAGGTGCTGTCATCGTGGCTACCGGGTATAAGATATTTGATGCATCGCGTAAAGAAGAATACGGATATAGTAGATATCCCGATGTAATTACAAATATGGAATTGGAGCGCATGATAAATGCTTCAGGTCCTACTCATGGTAAAGTAATTGTTCCTTCAACCAAACAAATTCCTCAAAAAGTGGCTTTCATACATTGTGTAGGTTCAAGAGACGAAACTGTAGGAAATCCCTATTGTTCAAGGGTTTGCTGCATGTCGGCGATAAAAAATGCCCAACTGTTAAAGGAACGCTACCCTGATATGGATATTACACTTCATTATATTGATATAAGAGCATCCGGTGAAATGTATGAGGAATATTATACAAATGCCCAATCAATGGGGATTCATTTTGTAAGAGGAAAAGTTGCTGAGATACTGGAAGATAGTAGCGGCAAACCGGTACTAAGATACGAGGACACGCTTGAAAATAAAATACATGAAAAACCCTATGACATGGTAGTTCTCTCTGTCGGAATCGAGGCTAATAAAGACGATAAAATATCCAGTATGCTGAATCTGACAACCCGATCAGACGGTTTTTATACCGTGTCTCATCCTAAAATGCGTCCGGTTGAATCCAATATTGATGGAGTATTCATTGCAGGATGTGCTTCAGGCCCAAAAGAGATACAGATATCTATAGCACAGGGAAGTGCTGCGGCCTCCAAAACCATGCAGCTTTTAAACAAAGGGGAACTTGAAACCGACCCGATGAGCGCTTTTGTAGACTCAGACAAATGTACCGGCTGTGGTATCTGTCAGGATGTATGTAAATTCGGTAAAATTAAATTGCATGACCATAAAGCAGAGGTTGATGAAATATCCTGTCACGGATGCGGTTCATGCGGTGCTGCATGCCCTGAAGATGCCATATATATGCGAAACCAGACCGATGCACAGATACTTTCCCAGATAGATGCAGCTCTTGAGGTTAAAGACGAATATCCACTAATAATAAGTTTCCTGTGTAACTGGTGCAGTTATGCCTGTGCAGACCTTACGGGAACATCCCGTATTCAGTATCCAACAAATGTCAGAATCATCAGGGTAATGTGTGCAGGACGTGTTGACCCGGAATTCGTTCTCACAGCCTTTGAAAAAGGCGCAGACGGTGTCATGGTATCAGGCTGTCGTCTTGGAGAATGTCATTATGTATACGGAAACTACAATGCAAAGCAGAGAATGGATGTCTTAAAAGAAGTTCTGGAAGAAATAGGTATCAACCCGAATCGTCTAAAGATGGAATGGATATCTGCATCTGAATGTGACAGATTTGCAGAATCCATAGAAACTTTTGTTGATGAACTGGAAGAAATCGGTCCAATAGGTTCTGAAATCCTGGAGGCACCAAATGCAAAATACACAGGCTGAAGATAAAAACACAATGAATGAACATGAAGATGGTCCTGAAGAAGAAACCATCACAGTAACAAAGGATATAGATATCCAGGGTTCACATTTTATCTATAAACAATCAACCGAAAAATCCAGAAAAGAACTGGATTATGATTACAAAAGGTGTACTGGCTGTGGTCTTTGTGTTAAAATCTGTCCGACCGAAGCACTTGAATTGGGACCAATGCATGAAATCGCCACAGGTATGGATGCACCACCTGTTACAATGGATATTGAAAAATGTACATTCTGTGGTATGTGTGCAAAATTCTGTCCTGCAAACGCCTTCAAAATCGAAATCAAAGGAGAAGTACCTTCTGAAGAATTCTATCCCGGATTTGATTCCTATGTAAAAATCAATGATAAATGCCTTCCGTGTCTTCTCTGTGAATCTGCATGTCCTGAAGATGCCATCGAAGTAGAACTCAATATTCCAAAAAAAGAAGATATTGCCCCATTTGATGAAAATGCAATGGGTGAAATAGAATTAGATACTGAAAAGTGTAATCTCTGCGGACTTTGTGCACGGTTCTGTGATGCATTTATCATGCTTGAAAAGGAACCAACCCCTATAGACCCATCACCCTTTGAACAGTTGATGATAGATGAAGATGAATGTGATTACTGTATGCTCTGTCAGGATTTATGTCCTGAAGATGCCATAAAAGTAAAAGGAAAAAGACCCTGTGAACCACCTGCAATAGAAGGCGAAGTACATATCGATGAGGACAAATGTACACGATGCGGCTGGTGCAGAGAGGTCTGTCCCTATGATGCAGTAGAAATCAAAAAACCGTTTGAAGGTGAAATAATATTAAAAGAAAATAACATCAAACGTTGCGACCCTCATGGCTGTCAGGCATGTTTTAATGTATGTCCTTCACATCTTTGGTATGTCCCTGAAGACAAAAACATCGCAATAAAAGAGGATTACTGTATCTATTGCGGAGCATGTGAAAATGCATGTCCTGAAAATGTTATGAGTGTTAAACGTACAAAAGTACACCATACGAAAATTCCAGATGCTCCCTGGGCTTCCCAGTGGAGGGATGCCATTGAATCGATGGTTACATCAAAACGAAAACATCCAGATACATCACATACCCTTGAAGTCGAAAATGAACCACCGAAAGAACATGGAGAAATTGAGTTTCCAAAAATCGATGAATCACTTCTTAAATCTGTAAAAGAGTGTATCAAATCCGCAAAACCAGCACTTAAAAATATAAGTATAAGACGCAAGTGGGAAAGAGATTTACCTGAAGAGACCAGGAAAGAAGTTAGAAAGAAGTATAAAAACAATAAAGAAAGTAGTAGTAAATAATAATTCTAATGACCTTTGTAATCAGCAGGAAAATACTATGGTGTGATAATATTCATGAATGAAAAATTCGACTACAAAAAAATCGGGCTAAAATGCGGTCTTGAGATTCATCAGCAACTGGACACAAAAGAAAAATTATTCTGTAGATGTCCAACAACATTAAGAGATATTGAAGAGTCGAATTTGGAATTTTTCAGGTATATACGCCCAGCAGCAAGTGAAATGGGTGAAACGGATTTTGCTGCGCTTGAACAATCAAAACTTAACAGGAAATATATTTACAAAGCCTATGATTCCACATGTCTGGTTGAATATGATGAAGAACCACCAAACGAAATTGATAAAGAATCTCTCAATACATCACTTGCTATTGCAAAACTTCTGAATATGCAGCCAGTTGACCAGATGCATGTTATGCGGAAAATTGTAGTTGACGGTTCAAATACTACAGGATTCCAGAGAACTGCTTTGCTTGCCAGTGGCGGGTTTCTGGAAACTTCAAATGGTTATGTGGGTATGGACACGTTATGTCTTGAAGAAGAATCCGCACGTATAATAGAACAAAAAACTGATTCTACTGTTTATTCCCTTGACCGTCTGGGTATTCCACTTGTTGAAATTGCAACCGCACCTGATATTCATACACCTCAACAGGCAAGAGAAACAGCACAGTTAATAGGTATGCATCTAAGGTCAACAGGCAAAGTCAAACGCGGACTTGGTACCATCCGTCAGGATGTAAACATATCTATAACAAATGGAGAGCGTATTGAAATAAAAGGTGTGCAGTCACTGGACCAGATTGAATCAATTGTTGAAAATGAAGTCGAACGCCAGATTAATTTGATAAAAATACGGGAAGAACTCCAGCAAAAAAACGCATCAGTAATTGAAAAACCGTTTGATGTATCTGATGTCTTTGCAAATACACAATCAAAGATAATAAAGAACTCACTTAAAAAAGGAAAAGTTATTGCAGGTGTGTTATCGGGGTTTGCAGGTTTTATCGGAAAAGAAGTTCAGCCCGGAAGGCGTCTTGGTACAGAATTTTCAGACCTTGCGAAAACTTCCGGTGTTGGTGGAATCTTTCATACGGATGAACTTCCAAATTACGGCATAACTGAGGACGAACTCGAGTCCCTTTGTGAATATGTTGGTGCTGGGGAAAACGACGCTGTTGTACTGGTAGCTGACAATGAAAAACGCGCTTATAGTGCAATGGAAAGTGTTATCCAGCGTGCTAAAGAAACCCTTTATGGTGTTCCGGAAGAAACACGTAAAGCCCTGCCTGAAGGAAACACCTCATATATGAGACCCCTTCCGGGAGCTGCACGTATGTATCCTGAGACTGATGTTCCGCAGGTTGAAATATCAAGAGAATATTTTGATTCAATTGAAATGCCTGAACTGTTAAGTGAAAAAATAAAACGGTTCAGGGAAGAATTTGAATTGAATCAGGAACTTGCAGAAAAGGTAGTGCAGTCAAAGGAACTACCACTTTTTGAAGACATCATACAGACCTTTAAAAATAATCCTAACATAAACGCTACACTTTTAGCTCGAACCCTGACCGGTACTGTGCCAGAACTTCGAAGAGATGGTATAGATGTAGATAATATTACAGATGACCAATTCTTCCAGTTATTTGACCTTGTAGGCAGTGGTAAAGTTGCAAAAGAGGGAATCGAAAAAATATTACGCAAACTGGCAGACAGTCCAAGCATCAGTGCTGAAGATGCAGCATCAGAACTTGGTTTGACTGATATTGATTCATCAGAAATTGAAAATTTTGTAGAGAAAGTTATTAAGAACAGGCAGGATTTTGTGAAAGATAAAGGTGTCGATGCCGTCGGACCCCTTATGGGTGTTGTAATGGGAGAATACCGGGGCAAAGCTGACGGTAAACAGGTTAGCAGTATATTAAAACAAAAAATAGAGGAATACATGAATCAATAACAAAAAAGATTAAAATGTCTATCCCAGAAAATTATTATGTTTTTTTATTTGTTATCGTTTTGTTTACTATCCCTGTTGTAGATGGGGACGCTAATGCGGTAACAGAAAATACACAATTGATCCATGCCAGCAACCATGATTCACCCTCCTGAAGCCCTTATGGGGAAAAGATAGTGTATTCGTCCAATCAGGTAATCTGGATTATGAATTCAAGTGGTTCGGGCAAGGAAAAGGTCTATGACAGCATTGTCTGGGATGGTGAACCCTGTTTTAATCATAACTGGAGTTTAATCTATTTTGCATCAGAACATGTGGAGCCGTTTTCACCTGAATACATCAATATCCACAGAATAAATTCTGACGGAACCAGGAGAGTACAATTGACAAGTGATGCTAACCAGAGAGCACCAGACGTTAGCCCCCTGACGGCAGTTCTATTGTTTACATTTCAAAAATCTCCGGAAATTATGATGTCTGGATAATGGACCCGCATGGTTCAAATAACAGGAGACTTACTGAAAACCCTGAGAATGAAAAAACCCTTCATGGAATCCAGATGGTTCAAAAATCATCTATTCTTCAAATGGGGACTTGTGGTTAATAAACCGAAATGGTACAGATAAAAAACAGCTAACTAATGATGAATTTGATAATATCGATCCGGTGTTCAATCTTGATGGTGAATGGATAGCGTTTTCATCAAACCGAAACGGGAATTATGATATCTGGGTTATGAAACCCAGAAAGGGGAATTACATGGTACAGTTAACATCAACCAATTCAACACAGAAAAAACCATCATGGAGTCCGAATGGTGATAAATTGGTTTATACTTCAAATGAGGATGGAAATTACAACATCTGGTTGATAACACTGAATATCTCAAAACTTGAATCATCTGGTAATGAATTAGAAGATTCTACTGATACGTCAACTGATAGTGTATATAACCATGTCAAAAATGTCGTTACAAACAATTTCTTGACCGTGATGATTGCGGGAATTTCAGGGATGATAATTTTAATGATATTCTTTTTCAAACGCCTTGTTAACAATCTTTGAATCGAAGCAATCTATTAATTACTCAATCAAATATATATTGTATGAAATAATTAAGGTGTGGAAAATATATTTCCAGCACAATACTTATAGCCTATTTCCTACATTTAATGGCAGGTTCTAATGATGGATGCAGTAATAGGATTAGAAGACGGTACAATTGTAAAAGGCACTGGTATCGGAAGCGAAGGTGCAGTCAGTGGTGAGCTTGTTTTTACAACACTTTACACCGGGTACGAGGAGGCAATGACCGACCCCTCATATAAAGGTCAGATATTGATGTTTACCTACCCCTTAATCGGGAATTATGGTGTAAGCGGTGAAAATTTCCAGTCTGAGAATATCCAGACCGATGGAATTGTAGTCAGGGAGGCGTGCAGTAGCCCGTATCATCATAAATCTACAAGAAACTATAATCAATTGTTGCAGGATGAGGGGATACCGGGAATATCAGGAGTCGATACCCGTATGCTTACCATAAAAACAAGAGAATCGGGAGCAATGCGTGCAGCTCTTATAAATGGAAGTGATGACGGAGAAGAAGCGGTAAATCTAGCGCGCAAGCAACCCTATATATCAGATATTGATTTGATTTCCAAGGTTACCTGTCAGGAGCCGTACCATATAAAAAGTGAGAAATCAGTTTTTGGTAAATCAAAACATGCAGTTGTCATTGACCTTGGTTTAAAAAGAAATATTCTGTCAAGTCTCCTTGCACGCGGAATTGATGTTACTGTTGTTCCTGCGAACACATCTACATCAATGATTGAAGCCTATGAGCCAGATTTCATTTTCCTTACCAACGGACCGGGTGACCCGATGCATGCAAAAGGTGCAATATCAGCTGTAAATGAATTCGCTGGTAAACTACCGATAATCGGAATCTGTTTTGGAAACCAGATAATATCTCTTGCGCTGGGTGCAGATACCTATAAACTCAAATTCGGTCATAGAGGAGCCAATCAACCGGTTAAAGACCTGGAAACAGGTAAAGTGTATATTACATCCCAGAACCATGGATTCGCAGTAGATGGAGATTCTCTTGAAAGTACAGACCTTTCGGTTACACAGATTAATGCTAATGATAATACTGTTGAGGGTGTAGCCCATGAATATCTTGACATCTACAGTGTCCAGTACCATCCAGAAGCCAATCCGGGTCCGTGGGACACAGAAAAACTGTTTTTTGACAGGGTTGTCAGGACTGTTGGAGGTGATATATAATGCCAAAAAAGGACGATATCAAAAAAGTTCTGCTGATAGGTTCAGGTCCGATTACTATCGGACAGGCAGCTGAGTTTGATGTCTCCGGAAGTCAAGCATGCAGGGCATTAAGAGAAGAAGGGATTAAAGTTGTACTTGTAAACTCAAACCCTGCAACAATCATGACCGATCCGGAAATGGCAGATTCTGTGTATATAGAACCACTTGACCCCAGAGTTGTTGAGAAAATTGTGGAAAGAGAGCGTCCAGATGGAATCATAGCAGGTCTTGGTGGACAAACTGGACTGAATGTCACAAGTGAACTATCAGACCTCGGAACACTTGAAAAATATAATGTAAAATTACTGGGAACTCCTCTTGATGCTATAACCAATACTGAAGACAGGGAACTTTTCAAACAGAAGATGGAAAATATTGGTGAGAAAGTTCCACAGAGCAAAGCAATCTCTTCACTGAAAGAAGCAGAAGAAATGATTGATGAACTTGGACTGCCATTGATTGTCAGACCAGCCTATACACTGGGTGGTGCTGGAGGAGGAATTGCCCACACCAGAGAACAGCTTCTTGAAATTGTTGAGAGGGGACTCAGAAGAAGCCGAATCCATCAGGTACTGGTTGAAGAGAGTGTACTCGGATGGAAGGAATTTGAATATGAAGTCATGCGAGATTCAAAGGATACATGTGTCGTCATCTGTAACATGGAAAACATCGACCCAATGGGAATTCATACAGGTGAATCCATTGTAGTAACACCATCCCAGACACTTAGCGATGAAGAGCACCAAATGCTTCGTACCTCTGCAATAAATATCATCCGCTCTTTTGGAATTGAAGGCGGCTGTAATATTCAGTTTGCAGTTAAAGACGGAGATTACAGAGTGGTTGAAGTAAATCCGCGTGTTTCACGTTCTTCTGCACTTGCATCAAAAGCAACTGGTTATCCGATTGCAAGAGTTACCGCAAAGATTGCCATAGGTATGACACTTGATGAGATACCAAATGATGTTACCAAAAAGACTCCTGCATCCTTTGAGCCTACTATTGATTACATTGTCACAAAAATACCAAGATGGCCGTTTGATAAATTTGTAACAGCCGATAAGACACTTTCAACATCCATGAAGAGTACCGGTGAAGTAATGGCTATAGGACGAACTATTGAAGAGTCGATGCTGAAAGCCATCCGGTCTCTTGATATAGATATGAAACTTGGAGAGGGTACATGGGATGAAAACGAAATTATCACACTGTTAAAAACCCCCACAAGCAACCGGTTGTTTGTCATATTCCATGCTCTAAGGTACGGATTTACTGTAGACGCCATCAACCAGTTTACAGGAATCAGTAATTTCTTCCTCTGGAAAATCAAAAACATTGTAGACATGGAAAAATCACTGCAAGGATATGCAGAATCTGATAATCTACCTATTGTTTCCTTGTGTGAAGCAAAACGCCTGGGTATTACCGATTCAAGGATTGCAGAACTGACAGGAAAAACTGAAGAGCAAATAGGTGATTACAGAAGGAACAATCAAATCACAACCACCTATAAGATGGTGGATACCTGTGCCGCAGAATTCGCTGCTGTTACTCCCTATTATTATTCATCCTATGAGTCCATGTGTGAATCCAATCCCACAGATAATAAAAAGATACTGATTCTTGGTTCAGGTCCTATCCGTATCGGTCAGGGTATTGAATTCGATTACTGTACTGTGCATGCGGTGTCTGCTATCAGTGAAGAACATATTGAATCACATATAATCAATAATAACCCTGAAACTGTATCAACAGATTATGATACCTCTGATAAACTGTTCTTTGAACCATTGACACTGGAAGATGTGATGAATGTCATAGAAAAGGAACAACCTGATGGTGTGCTGGTTCAGTTCGGTGGTCAAACTTCTGTAAATCTTTCTCTCCCACTGCAGTATGAACTCGAACGCAGAAAAGATTTAAAAACAAAAATCATGGGGACATCTCCCGAAAAAATCGATATTGCAGAAGACCGTGACAAGTTTTATACCCTTATGAAAGAACTCGGCATCAACCAACCAGATGGTAGATATGCTCTTTCACAGGAAGAAGCAATAAACTTTGCAGCAGAAATCGGTTATCCTGTACTTGTAAGACCTTCATATGTTCTCGGTGGAAGAGCGATGGAAATTGTCTATGACAAGGAAGAACTAAAAAGATATCTCAGAGAAGCGGTCTGTGTATCAAAGGATAACCCGATTTTAATCGATGATTTCCTTGAAGGCGCAGTTGAAGTCGATGTTGATGCAGTCAGTGATGGAGAAAATGTACTCATTGGTGCAATAATGGAACATATCGAAGAAGCGGGTGTACATTCAGGGGACTCAGCATGTGTTATCCCTCCACAGAGCCTTTCAGAAGAGACACTTGAAACTGTCCGTGACTACACCCGTAAAATTGCACTGGCACTTGATGTCAAAGGATTAATAAATATACAGATGGCAAAAAGGGACGGTGAAGTATATGTCCTTGAAGCAAATCCACGGTCCAGCAGGACAATTCCATTTGTTTCAAAAGCAGTTGGTATACCTCTTGCAAAAATAGCTGCACAGGTTATAATGGGTCACAAACTGAAAGACCTTGGATACGCACTGGAAAAAGAACCAGATGTTAAACATGTTTCTGTGAAGGAAGTTGTCCTTCCTTTTGATAAGCTGCCCGGTGTTGACCCTGTCCTCGGTCCTGAGATGAAAAGTACAGGAGAAGTTATGGGTGTAGATTACAACTTCGGATGTGCCTTTTTCAAAGCCCAGTTAAGTGCAGATAACCTGTTACCACAGACAGGAAAGGTGTTCCTTTCCATTCGTGATGATGATAAGGAAAAAATAGTAAATGTTGCCCACAAGATGCAGAATGCAGGTATCGAACTCATGGGAACCCAAGGAACCGCCAATTACCTGGCAGACCATGGTATAATTGTGGAATCCGTCAAGAAGGTACATGATGGGAGCCCAAATGTTATCGATATGATGAGAAGGGATGAAGTCTCGTTAATCATCAATACACCCACAAGCAAGCAATCCAGAAAAGACGGTTACCAGATACGCAGAGCAGCAGTGGACTTCAAGGTACCCTATATAACAACCATCCAGGCAGCAATTGCAGCAGCAGATGCCATTGAAGCAATGAGGAACAACGACATTACTATAAAATCGATTAATGAATACCATAAAGAGGTTGAACAAGGTCGATAACATGCCAGAGCCAAAAAAAGTAGTGTTAGCGTATTCCGGAGGACTTGATACATCGGTATGTATCCCTCTGTTGAAAGAAGAATACGGCTATGATGAAGTAATAACAGTTGCAGTAGATGTAGGACAGCCTGAAGATGAAATTAAAGAAGCTGATGAAAAAGCTGAAAAAATTAGTGACAAACATTATACAATCGATGCCAAAGAAGAGTTTGTACACAATTACATCTTTCCACTTATCAAAGCAAACGGTGACTATGAAGGATACGTCATGGGTACATCAGTTGCACGTCCGCTAATTGCTAAAAAAGTTGTAGAAGTCGCTGAGAAGGAAGGGGCAGTTGCACTTGCTCACGGATGCACCGGCAAAGGCAATGACCAGCTTCGTTTTGAAGCGGTATTCAGACTTACCGACCTTGATGTTATAGCACCCATGAGAGACATGAACCTCACCCGAGAATGGGAAATCGAATACGCTAAAAAACACGGAATCCCGGTTTCTGTTACCACTGGTGAGCCCTGGAGCATAGATGAAAATATATGGAGCCGGAGTATTGAAGGTGGTGAACTTGAAGACCCATCATGTGCACCACCACAGGAAATATACGACTGGACTGAATCACCAGACGATGCCCCTGAAGCACAGGCAATGGTCATCGGATTCGAAAATGGAGTTCCTGTATCCCTTGACGGTAAACAGATGGATGGGGTTAAACTTATACAAAAACTAAACCAAACCGCAGGTTCCCACGGAATCGGCAGAACTGATATGATTGAAGACCGTGTTCTTGGTTTAAAAGCCAGAGAAAATTATGAACACCCTGCAGCAACAGTGCTTTTAACAGCTCATCAGGACCTGGAAAAACTAATACTTACCCGATCAGAACTCAAATTCAAAGCTATGGTGGATGCTCAGTGGTCTGAACTTGCCTATTATGGGCTTGTAGATGAGCCGTTATATACAGATCTCAATGAGTTCATTGATAAAACACAGGAGCGTATGACAGGGAAAGTAACGGTAAAACTGCATAAAGGTAATGTCAGTGTACTGGCACGCAGTTCACCATATGCACTGTATTCAGAAGAGTTTGTATCCTTTGATAGTAAAACTATAAACCAGAAGGACGCTGAAGGTTTTGCTAAATATTATGGATTCCAGGCACGTCTGTTCAAAAAGTTTGTAGAGAGATAAATATTCCTCTCATATTTATTTTTAAAACCACAATCTAATGGTTAACAGAAAACTTCTGAAAGAATATTTAAGAAAAGCATTTCATCTGATATCTGTATTCATTATCGTCATCTATGCATATCTGGGAAAACAGATAATCCTTGCAATTTTACTTGTATCCCTAGTTTTTTTTCTTTTACTTGAATATATCCGGCTTGAAAAATCTGTCAAACTTCCGTTCCTGCATGTACTTTATCGTGACAGCGAAAAAAACAGGCTCGGTGGACATGTTTTTCTGACCATAGGTGCTATCATATCCATTGCGATATTCAGCAAACAGGTGGCTTTTGCCTGTATTCTGATGACAACCCTAGGGGATTTAAGTGCTGCAATAGTTGGTAAAACAGTTGGAAATATAAAAGTGCCGTTTAACGATAAATCACTGGAAGGATGCACTGCTGAATTTCTGGTTGATCTGGTTATAGGTTATGCTTTTCTTGGTAACTGGATGATTGCCGTTATAATGGCAGTTGTTGCCACTGTCGTCGAAACTGTTGCTGTTAAAATCGATGATAATTTAATGATACCTCTGTTTTCCGGAATAATCGGAGAGATTTTGTTGTTTTTAATGATTTGAATCTGTGGGTGAACTACCACTTGGCTAAATACCAAGTGGCTTCAGAAGGAGTTTACTCCAAAGAGTCTTACTCTTTAAATCAAAGATTTAAAGATATTTGTAAATTTTCAATTTACAAAGTCCTTCCTGGATGGTTCACACACCCACTATCGGCTATCCCTTTGAAGAAAAGGGAATCGCCGAGTACCCTTCTCAATATTTTCAATGCTCCATTAACATCGGCATTGAGCAATTTACCAGTAGAGGACTGGAACAATCCTCTCTTGACTCTTTTACCCATGTATTTTTGGTGTTTTTCAATGGGTTCTAATGCAAGAGCATCGGTTTTACTGGTATATGCCTCATCAACTTCTAGGCAATTGATACCGTAGTATCCACATTTTGACCGAAGTTTCTGTTTGAATTTGCCAAAGGGTATAGTCTGAAAGGTCTGGTTATTCTTTTTACCCATATTGGAGCTCTGTTTGATGTCTTCCAGTTCTCCGATTATTATGTTGCCGATTTTTTCATCTATACAGTGTTTAACGATATAGTTAACACTCTGATTCATGAAATCGTTGAGTTTGTTCTTCCCTTTCTCGAACAACCAGTTCAGTTTCTGACCCGATTTTATACCCTGTTTATCATATACAGACTGCAATCCGCTTTTGACTTTGTTCCACCAACGGTTATAAGATTTCAAGCCCCTGACTTCTATTATGAAAGCAGTCCCATTGGTATCTACACAGGTTGCAAAATTGTTTACTCTGTTTTATTTCCCAAATCTATGGACAGATGTTTATTGTAGTCTACATCGACTTTTTCACCGATATCCCTGTAAACATACTCTATCTCAAACCACTGTCCGTTATACTTCGGGATTATCCTTACTTCTTTTATATGTTTACCGATTATGTTTTCAGGTAACTTGAAGTACAGGAATCTAATACCATAATTCTTATAGAAATCCCTACCCATAGACAACCAGATATTATTATCATCGATTTTGAACATATCTTTTGGATAAATACATACAAATTTATCGTCTTTTGGTAGATATTCAGGCTTTTTTACAGGTCGGTTGTAGTTACCCTTTTTTCTCTCACCCAAAATCCTGAAAAACGATTTCATATTCCTATCCACTACCTTCATGGTCTGCTGTGCGACCTGTGAAGGCATCATCCTGTAATTCTCACTGTCTTTTACCAGATGATAAGCGGATTCATGGTTGAGGTACTCTGCATTCTCAAAATAGGAATGTTAGCAAAGAGATTGTAACAGAATACATACGGAATCAGGGGTGATTTGACGCTTACATCCCTGATGCTAAAAACACCAGGGTTTTACGCTTTGTTTATAAAAACTTATTAGTATTTATAAAGCGATTTTACTATTTATGAGTGGGGATACCAAATGGTACCAGTTGGACAACGATAAAGTATTCGAAAAACTGGGAAGCGGGAGAGAAGGTCTCAAGCAGGAAGAAGCAGAAAAAAGACTCTCTACTGATGGGTATAATGAAGTAAAAGCAAAAAAGAAACATAGCCCTATCTACAAGTTTTTAAAACAGTTCGCCAGTCCACTTATATATATTCTATTAGCTGCAGCTATAATTACATTTTTTCTGGATAAATTAATCGATACTGCTGTCATATTAAGCGTAGTTATTGCCAATTCCATAATTGGTTACATCCAAGAAAGCAAAGCTGAGCATGCTCTTGAATCATTGTCCAAAATGCTGGTACCTGAAGCTACTGTACTCAGGAACGGTCAGAGAAATGTGATTCCCAGCAAGGAACTTGTTGTAGGGGATGTGGTTATTCTAGAAGCAGGAAACAGAATACCTGCTGATATTCGACTTTTTTATGTGAAAAATTTAAGAGTGGATGAGTCCCCATTGACCGGTGAATCTGTTCCTGTTGAAAAGAAAACCGAAGTTATAGATGATGATAAAATCCCACTTGGTGACCAGAAAAATCTGTCATTTGCAGGAACATTTGTAAGTGAGGGATTGGCACACGGTATAGTGGTAGCAACTGGTGAAGATACAGAAATCGGTAAGATCTCAGAGTCGATAAGAGAAAGTGAGGATATATCTACACCACTAGTCAGAAAAATCGCAAAATTTGGAATTTATCTCTCAATAGCAATAATTGCAGTATCAGTATTTGTCTTTTTTGTAGGTATATTACGAGGATTCAATGCAGTGGATACATTTCTTGCGGCAGTCAGTCTTGCAGTTGCTGCGATTCCCGAAGGTTTGCCTGCAACCATTACCATATCCTTTGCAATCGGTATTAAAGCCATGGCATCACGTAATGCTATTATCAGAAGCCTTCCCGCAGTGGAAACACTGGGATCTGCTACTGTCATTTGTTCGGATAAAACAGGAACTTTGACCAAGAATCAAATGACTGTCACTGATATTTATACAGCTACAGGTAAAAATTACAATGTCAGCGGTACTGGATATTCTCCTGAAGGTGATTTCATCCTTGATAACGAAACTGTAGACCCAGAAACTGACCCTGTATTATTAGAAACATTGAAAACCGGTTTTTTGTGCAATGATGCATCATTTAAGGATGGAAATATTGTTGGTGAGCCTACTGAAGGTGCTTTATTGATATCTGCTCTCAAAGCTGGTAATTTCCACATGCCAAGGTTGGATATAATTCCCTTTGAATCAGAAAAACGTATCATGGCAACTTTGAACCAGGATTCAGAGGAAAATAAAATAATCTATGTCAAGGGATCACCTGAAAAAATAATAGAATTGTCACAACATAAATTCGATGGAGAAAACGAGGTAGACATAGATGTAGATGCGCTGGCAGAGATAAAAAAGAGTTCTGAAGAGATGGCGTCCAAAGGATTACGGGTAATTGGAATGGCATATCTCAAAGTAGAAAAGGACAAGGAACGCATTGACTATTCCGACCTCAGTGACCTGGTATTCTTGGGATTGCAGGGAATGATAGACCCACCCAGAGAGGAAGTAAAAGATTCTATTCAACAATGCAAGACTGCTGGTATAAGAGTTATCATGATCACCGGAGATCATACACTTACAGCTTATTCCATAGCCCGTCAACTTGGCATAGAAACTGAAAAAGCAATCCCCGGCAATACAATTGATGATCTGACAGACGTACAGTTAAAAGAAACACTAAAAACAGTATCAGTTTTTGCAAGGACATCTCCTGAGCACAAATCAAGGATTGTAAAACTTCTAAAATCGGATGGAGAAATTGTAGCTGTAACAGGCGATGGAATCAATGATGCTCCTGCCTTAAAGAATTCTGATATCGGTATCGCCATGGGTGTATCAGGCACAGAAGTCGCACGCGAAGCTTCTGATATGGTTCTTGTAGATGATAATTTTGCATCTATAGTGGCATCAGTAGAAGAAGGACGTGATGTATACAACAAGATTCAGAAACTCATTATCTGGATGTTACCTACAAACGGGGGTCAGGCACTTACTGTTGTATCAGCCATACTGCTTGGTGTTACGCTGCCACTGCTTCCACTGCATATTCTCTGGATAAACACTATAACCACTATCGGACTTGGTGTGACAATATCATCAGAACCACGGGCAAAAGGTCTGCTAAACAAACCCCCTAGACCTACGGATGAACCTATCTTGATACCATTCATAAAAAAGAGAATAGGATTTGTATCTATATTAATGGTTTCTGCTGCATTCTTTTTATTTGCTGTAGAAATAAATACAGGTGGAGAGTTAGCCGCTGCACGCACTGCAGCACTGAATACTATTGTTTTTATACAGATATCCTATCTGTTCAATATTAAATCCCTTTATGACCATGTCTTTGATGCTTTGCTCTCCAACAGATACATGCTTATAGGAATTGCAGGAGTAATCGGGCTTCAGATGTTGTTGACCTATCATCCGTTCATGAACCTGATATTTGATACAGCTCCGCTTGGATTGTACAACTGGTTGTGGATTGTTGTTATGGCGGTTCTAGTATTTTTCATTATAGAATTTGAAAAGTATATTTATAAAAGGTTAAGGTAAAAATTCCAAATAAAAGGATTATTTCGTAATTCATCTCTTATTTTTTTCAGAGATTTGTTTACGCATTTCTTTAATGGCTTTGGTTGGAGGAACCTTTTTGGGACAGACTGCTACACATTTATAAACCACATCACATCCCCACACCCCAGAGGGAGAATCCACTATATCCAGTCTCTGATGTTTATTTTCTTCTGGTTCTCTTGGGTCCAACTGGTACCTCCAAGCTCTAGCAAGTCCGGATGGACTTAAATATTTTTCATCACTGGAAGCTGCGGGACAAATTCCATGACATACTGCACAAAGGATGCAGTTGGTGTATTTTTCCAGTTTTTTTTGAGTTGGTGGGCTTATCCTGTGCTCTTCAGTAGATTTATCACCTGCTGTTATCTAGGGTTGTACAGAATCTACAAGGTCATAGAAATGATCCATATCCACAACAAGATCCCTTATCACTTCTAAATTTGGTAAAGGTTCAATCAATATCTCATTGTTGGTATCTTTTCTGGAAACGGGTGCAGTGAGTAATTTTCCAGGTTTCATACCGGATATATCTTCTTTTTTCACATCTTTAACC
The DNA here is from genome assembly GCF_046546175.1 of Methanohalobium sp. Taxonomy (NCBI): domain Archaea; kingdom Methanobacteriati; phylum Methanobacteriota; class Methanomicrobia; order Methanosarcinales; family Methanosarcinaceae; genus Methanohalobium; species Methanohalobium sp. The sequence goes on from NZ_JBKGYF010000005.1 coordinate 17,023, forward strand.
AGTTTTTTGCAGGCAAGTCTTGGTACCTTGTTTATAAGCATGGCACAGCTACCACAGACTGCTCCCCTACAGGCGAACCTGAAACATAGGCTTCCGTCCTGTTTTTCCTGGATATCAAATAGCGCCTCCAAAACATTCATTCCAGGTTTTTCATCTACCTGGAAAGTTTCATACCAGGTTTTATTATCATCCTGACGTTTGATTTTTAAATTAACCATCTTTTCTACTCTGTTTTATTTCCCAGTTAATATTCCCTTTTTTCTGAATGAAACTTTGTTATCGTAACATCTTTGTATTCCAGTCTGGGACCTTTTGATGTGTGATAAGCAAGTGTATGTTTAAACCAATTAGCATCATCTCGTTTTGTGAAGTCAGTCCTATAATGAGCACCTCTGCTTTCCTGTCTTGTCAATGCGCCCGATGCTATAACATGTGCAATATCAACCATACCTTTAAGTTCGATAGCATCCAAAAGTTCCAAATTAAAAGACCTGACTCTGCTTTTCACACCGATATTGTACGCTTTATCCTGCAGGTTTTTGATTTTTTCAATTGCTTGCTCCAGAATTTTCTGATTTCTGAATATTCCAACATTATCCTGCATGACATCCCTTAATTCATTTCTAACATCAGCAAATTTTCACATGTTCCTCCCATCATATCAGATATTGATTTTTTCTCATTTTTTAGTTCTTTCAAGAGTTTGTCATCACCTAGAGTTTCAATATTTGCAACTGACCCTGCAGTGTGCCGACCAGCTCTTCTACCAAATACAAGAGTATCAAGCAGTGAATTGCCACCAAGCCGGTTTGCACCATGAACACTTATACATGCACATTCACCTACTGCATATAACCCATCTAGAGGAGTTTTTCCGTTTATGTCAGACGAAACCCCACCCATGGAGTAGTGCTGACCGGGCTGTACAGGAATTGGTTCTTTAGTGGGATCTATTCCTGCAAAATCCATTGAAATTTCACTTATACCGCTCAAACTGTCCTTTATCAACGACGGATTCAAATGTGTAATATCAAGATGAACATATCCACCGGGGAATCCTCTTCCTTCATCGATTTCAGTCTGGATAGACCTTGCAACAATATCTCTTGGAGCTAGTTCCATGGATTCTGGAGCATGTCTATCTATGAAGCGCTCATGGTTCCTATTATAAAGATATCCTCCTTCTCCCCGGACACTTTCAGTAATCAGTATATTGGAATCCCATAATATAGTGGATGAAATTGTACGAATTCCATATCCTTTATAGGCACACCTGCTCGTAAGCCAGACCTATACCAAATCCTCTATTGATAATCGAATTTGTGGAACGCCTGTAGATTCTTCCGTATCCACCTGTTGCAAGAACTGTTATCTTTGCCTTAAAAGCTACAGGTTTTGAATTAAACAGGTTAACTGCCACAAAACCTGTGCATCTATTATCATCTATCACCAATCTGGTTACCATCCATTCCTGATAAACTTTGATTCCGGCTCTTAGAACCTGTTCATGCAGTGTGTGCAGTAGATTGTGCCCGATTCTATCACCGGCGTAGCATGTTCTTGGAAAACCGGCACCTCCAAAGGGTCGTTGAGCTATTTTACCATCTTAAGTTCTTGAAAAAGATGTCCCCCAGTTTTCCATCTCAAGCACTATCTCAGGTGCATCTTTACATAATATTTCCACTGCATCCTGATCAGCTAAATAATCGCTACCCTTTACAGTATCCCATGCATGAGCTTCCTAGCTGTCATCATACCCCAACGAAGCATTGATACCTCCCTGTGCAGCCACAGAATGACTGCGTATAGGAGGAACTTTGGAAACTACCGCTACATCGGCACCATTATTATGAGCTTCAAGAGCAGTTCTAAGCCCTGAAAGACCTCCCCCGATTACAATAATATCAAGATATTTCATATCTCTACCCTGTCATTTTTAAAAGGTCAAGTAATTCATCAACTTCGTTTTCGGCAAATAATTTTTCATCAAGTATTACCTGCCGTATGGTCTTGTTTTCATCGTAAGCCTGGTAAGCAATCTCAGCAGCTTTTTCATATCCGATTTTTGGAGCCAATGCAGTTGCCAGCGACAGGCTGGACTCAGCCAAATTTTCACAGTGTTTTTTATTTGCAGTAATACTCTTTAGACACCGGTTATTAAAAGATTCCAGACCTCCTGACATAATCTGTATTGAATTGAGTAAATTGTGCGCCAGAACAGGAGTAAAAACATTCAAATCCAGCTGTCCAGATTGGGATGCCATCATTACTGCTGTATCGTTACCCAAAACCTGAAAACATACCATATTAAGCATTTCAGCCATCACAGGATTTACTTTACCGGGCATTATAGATGAACCGGGCTGGACCACAGGAAGTTGGATTTCTCCCAGACCTGTTCTGGGACCACTGGAAAATAACCGCAGGTCATTTGCTATTTTTATCAGGCTGACTGCCAGTCCACGCAGGGTAGAGGATACTTCCAGTATAGCTTCTGCACTCTGTGTAGCTTCAAAATAATTATTTGTCAATCTGAAATTCAGTCCAGTAACCCGGTTTACTTCTTCTACTGCAATTGTTCCAAAACCTTCTGGAGCATTCAATCCTGTTCCCACAGCAGTACCACCCATATTCAATTCTGCCAACCCGTCCAATGCATTATATAAGCGCTCAGTTCCCATCCCCAGCATTCTGGAATAACCACTGAATTCCTGTCCCAGTGTAATAGGTACAGCATCCTGAAGGTGAGTTCTGCTGGGTTTTACAACATCATTGAATTCACCGGATTTTGACTCAAAAGTACTGTAGAGTTCTTTGAGAACAGGAATTAAATTATTATTGATTGATTCCGTTGCTGCTATATGGATAGCTGTGTGTGATGTGTCATTGGATGACTGGGACATATTAACATGGTCGTTGGGATGGATTATTTCGTATTTACCTTTTGAATATCCCATAATCTCCAGTGCGCGGTTTGCAATAACTTCGTTTGCGTTCATATTCTGGGATGTGCCTGCTCCTGACTGGAACGCATCCACTACAAATTGGTTATTGAATTTCCCATCTCTAACCTCTGATGCAGCAGACATTATTGCTTTCCCAATCTCAGAATCCAGTTTACCGGTTTGGATATTGGCTTTTGCAGATGCCCATTTAATCGCAGCCTGTGCTCTGATAAATTCAGCAGGTAACCGATGGTTACTCACTCTGAAATTGTTCACAGCACGTGCAGTCTGTGGTCCGTAATAGACATCATCCGGGACTTCCACATACCCCCGCGTGTCCCTCTCTATACGTACCATAATTACACCACAAAAATCAAACTCCTGTATTAACAAATCCTGGATTTGTTCCTTAAATATTAATAACACTACTAATTAAATTTATAGATATTGCAAGTAGGAGGGTATACATTGGTTGAAATTATAAAAGGTCTACAAGATGTTATTGCGCTGGAAACCCATATTTCATATATAGATGGTGAAAATGGAATTCTTAGATACAGAGGTATCGACATTAATGATTTGGTAAATCTACCATACGATTCTGTTTCATATCTGCTCTTAAAAGGGTCCCTACCGGATGTTACAGAATTGGCTACATTCTCAAAAAAACTAAAAGATGAGCGTGTAATAAATGAAAACCTGATACAGGCAATCAGAACCTGTAACTTTAATATCGAAGCGATGGATGCTTTACGTACAGTGGTTTCTCATATGTCACACTGTGATCCGGATTTAAACGATAATTCCCACGACGCAAATATTCGAAAATCCACCAAGTTAATATCGCGCTTTCCTACAATTGTGGCTTCTTTTTCCCGGATTAAAAATGGGTATGAACCCTTAATGCCTGACACCAACCTGTCCCATGGTGCCAATTTTTTGTATATGTTAAATGGAGAAAAACCTGAAAAAACCGTAACCGAAATCATGGAAAAGGATTTCATCCTTATTGCTGAGCATGAATTAAACGCATCAACCTTTTCAACCCGAATAACTGCATCTACGCTTTCTGACCTCTATTCTGCAATAATATCCGGACTTGGTACTCTTAAAGGTCCACTGCATGGAGGAGCAAGAATGGCTGTTATGAACATGTTGGATGAGGTGGATTCATCGGATGATGCTGAACAGTATGTAATGGATTTAATTGAAAACCACCAGAAAATCATGGGATTTGGGCACAGGGTGTATAAAACCTATGACCCGCGGTCAAATATTTACAAAGGTCTTGCAAAGAAACTGGCAGAAGAAAAGAGTGATACTACTTTATACGAAATTGCGGAAAGGATAGAAAATACCGTCATACGTGAATTGGTGGAAAAACGTAATAAACCGATTTATCCAAACGCTGATTTTTACTCAGGTGTTATATATAAATATCTTGGATTACATCCCAAGCTTGCAACTTCTGTGTTTGCTATTGGAAGAGTATCAGGATGGATAGCTCACTGCCTTGAGCAATATTCAGATAACAAACTTATAAGACCAAGAGCAAGGTCTGTTTAATCAAATTCGAAAAGGTGAGACAATGGGTATTGAATATGACCCTTTTGATGCTAAAGATTTTATCGATACAAATAATAAAAAAGTAGCAATATATCGTTTGAATAGGCTTGAAGAACTTGGAATAGGTCACATATCAAAATTACCAAATTCCATTAAAGTATTACTGGAATCATTATTAAGAAACATAGATGGAAAAATAATAACAGAGGATGATGTAAAAGCACTTGCAGAATGGGATCCAAATAATGTTTCAAAACATGAAATTCCTTTTATCCCTTCAAGAGTACTAATGCAGGATTTTACAGGTGTCCCGGCAGTTGTGGATATAACAGCCATGAGGTCAGCCATTCAGAGAGAAGGAGGGGACTCTTCAAGGATAAACCCAGTGACTCCCGCAGACCTTGTGATTGACCATTCTGTACAGATAGATTATTTTGGAACTAATTATTCCAGAAAATACAATGAAGAAAAAGAATTTGAACGCAACCATGAGCGTTATTCTCTTTTGAAATGGGCACAGAGATCGTTTAACAATTTCCAGGTTGTCCCTCCGGGAAGAGGTATCATTCATCAGGTAAACCTTGAACATCTTGCTCCACTAGTACATTTTAAGAATACCGAAGACAGTGATGAAACAGTTGCCTATCCGGACACACTTGTGGGGACCGATTCACATACAACTATGATAAACGGACTTGGTGTCCTCGGGTGGGGTGTTGGTGGTATAGAAGCGGAAGCTGTCATGTTGGGTCAGCCGTATTACATGTCCATTCCCGAAGTTGTAGGATTTAGATTAGATGGAGAATTACAGGAAGGAGTGACAGCAACCGACCTTGTACTTACTGTAACCCAGATGTTAAGAGAGCATGGGGTAGTAGGTAAGTTCGTTGAATTCTATGGACCTGGGCTGGACAAATTAAGTCTTCCGGACCGAGCTACATTGGCAAATATGGCACCTGAATATGGAGCTACAATGGGTTATTTCCCTATTGATGAAGAAACTTTGGAATACCTGAAACTGACAGGAAGAAGTAGTGAACATGTGGATATGGTTCGAAAATACGTCAGGGAGCAGGGACTACTGTTTGATTCTCAGAATGAAGGCCCGATGTTCAGTGATAAGCTGAAACTTGATATGAGTACTGTTGAACCCAGTATAGCTGGTCCCAAGCGACCTTATGATCGAATATCCATTGAAAATATGTCTGAGCATTTCCATAACCTCATGAAAAAAACCTTTGCTGAAAGAAGAGGAGAAAAAGTACCTCATGGGGATGATTCTGATTATAACAGATGGCTTGAGGAAGGTGGCAATATAAGTGATGTTCATTCACAACCGACCCATCATACAAGCTACATCAAATGCAGAGATGCGTTCACATCCATTACACATGGAGCAGTAGCAATTGCATCCATTACTTCCTGCACAAACACATCAAATCCATCGGTCTTAATAGGTGCTGGATTACTGGCCAAAAAAGCAGTTGAACACGGACTTGACGTCAAACCCTATGTTAAAACAAGCCTTGCACCGGGTTCCAGAGTCGTTACCAATTACCTTAAAAAATCTGACCTTTTACCATATCTTGAAGCACTGGGTTTCCATCTGGTTGGTTATGGTTGTGCAACCTGTATAGGAAATAGCGGACCAATAAATGAAAGTGTGGCAAATGAGGTAAAAAAGAAGGACCTGACAGTAGTATCTGTACTCAGTGGAAACAGAAATTTTGAAGGGCGTATAAACCCGTACATCAAAGCCAATTATCTGACTTCACCGATGCTTGTTGTTGCCTATGCACTGGCAGGGACAGTAGACATCGACCTGAAAAATGAATCACTGGGATGTGACCCGAACGGTCTACCGGTTTATTTAAAGGATATCTGGCCAACGCAGGATGAAATTAATCTGGTCATCAAAAACACTATCGACGCCTGGATGTTTAAGAATGAATATTCACATGTTATGGAGGGTACAGAACTGTGGAACAGCATCGATGTTCCAAATGAAAATCAGTATCAATGGGACGATGAATCCACTTATATACAGGAGCCCCCGTTTTTCAAGAATTTCCCGTATGAGACACCTCAATTAAAGGATATTAAAGGTGCAAGGGTTCTGGTATATCTGGGTGACAACATCACAACTGACCATATATCACCCGCCGGAGCTATTCCTGTTGACAGCCCTGCAGGGCAATATTTGCTAAACCATGGTATTGATGAGAAGGATTTCAACACCTACGGTTCCAGGAGAGGAAACCATGAAGTAATGATGAGAGGTACATTTGGAAACATACGTCTCAATAACAAACTGGTAGAGAAGAATGGTGGATGGACTCTATATCATCCAACAGGAGAAGAAATGAGCATCTACAACGCTGTGATGAATTACCAGGATAACAATATACCACTGATTGTAATTGCCGGAAAAGAATACGGCACAGGAAGTTCCCGGGACTGGGCTGCTAAAGGTACACAGTTGTTAGGTGTCAAAGCAGTGATAGCAGAATCCTTTGAAAGAATTCACCGCAGCAACCTCGTTGGGATGGGAGTTCTGCCGCTTCAATTCAAAGAAGGTGAAAATTCAGAGACACTGGGATTAAATGGCGATGAAACCTATGATATCCGGGGCATAGAAAACATCACCCCGGATGGTGAACTTGAAGTTATAGTCAAATCCGAAAAAGGTGAAAAATCCACATTTAAAGTAGATGTCAGACTGTATTCTGATATAGAGTTAGAGTATTACCAACATGGTGGAATCCTGCACAAGTTCCTTAGAAACCTTTTAAATGAGAATTAAAGCTGGTCATATACCAGCTATTTTTTCCTTAACAAATAAGCCATTTGACAATAATTTTTTTTTATAGTTGTTAGGATAGAATTTTTAAAATCTGATAAAATTTCTTGATGGATGGCTAAATTGTTGTTCAGGACAACGTTGCCACATCTCTGGTTATAGGTATTGTCATTATGTTCGTGCTTACTGTCGCATTAGCTACAACTTTCGTATCTCTTGTTTTTGGATTTACTGATCCACAATACCAATTTTTAGAGTCGGAAAACGGTGGAGTATATATAAGCGACTTTGAACTGGGCGAAGGCAATGAAACCAATGGTGAATGAGTGACTATCAGTAATAATCGAAAATTTACCACAAACCTTCAAGGCTGGACTATTAAAGATTGTGAAACGGTTTACAGCTATACCTACACACTTCCATCCTGCAATCTGAACACAGGAGATTCGATAACTGTTTACGCAGGTAATGGTCTAAACACCAGCAATAGTATATATCTATGGCAGGAAAAATGTATATGGAACAATAGTGGAGACAAGGTCTATCTTTATGATTCAGATGGGAACCTTATAGATACACTGAAACAACATTGATTTGTGATGACTATTATACAGGAATTACCTGTTAAAACAAAATAAATTCGAGGACATCTACTTGACATCGTTTGAAAAATGGATCATCAATATTCGCCGTAAGTTCCACCGTTATCCGGAGCCAAGTTTTGAAGAATATCGTACTCAACAAAGGATAATTGAAATTCTTAATAGATTGGGTATTGAATCAGATAGGATAGCCGGTACAGGAGTAGTAGCAACGATTAATGGAAACTCACCGGGTCCGTGTATAGCTCTAAGGGCTGACATGGATGCACTCAGGGTTAAAGAAGAACAAACCGATTTAAACAGAGATTATATATCACAGAATGAAGGAATCATGCATGCCTGCGGGCATGACGGTCATATGGCTATTGTTCTGGGTGCTGCCCGATATTTAAATGAAATAAGAAATCAGTTTTCTGGAAGTGTCCGATTGGTTTTCCAACCAGCAGAAGAACAACCACCTGGGGGAGCATCAAAAATCATCGAGGAAGGAGGAATTGATGATGTAGATGCGATTGTCGGATTACATATATTCGGTGATATGGATTTTGGCAAAATCAAGTTCAAATCAGGATGTTTCATGGCAAGTTCAAACCGTCTTAATTTAAGTATCTTTGGAAAAGGAGGGCATCATTCAAACCCGGGGGATTGTATAGACCCAGTTTTTATAGCTTCAGATTTTTTAAGTTCAATACATACCGAAATTCAAAAACAAATCAATCCTTCAAAATACGCTATGGGTATTGGAAAAATTGAAGGTGGTGAACAGTTCAACCGGACTATGGACAGAATCGATATAACCGGTAGCTTACGGACATTTTATGATGAAGATATCGATTTAATCAAATCAATTATAAAACAAAAACTTGATAGTTTGATGAACGATTATTCTATAGATGGCATTTCTGATGCTCCTGAGTATGAATTTGAAATCCTTCGTGCATATCCTGTACTTAACAATGATGAAAAATTTACCAGTGCAGCCTACAACCTGTTGAAAGAAAAATTCCCTGAATTTGAAACTGATAACAATTCCAAACCTCTGTTTGGTGCCGAAGATTTTGCTTTTTACGTCAAAAAAATACCCGGATTCTATTTTACAGTCGGAACAAAAAATGTCCAGAAAAATATTGTTGAAATAAATCATTCCAGTAAATTCGATATAGATGAAGAAGTACTTATAATTGGAGCTCATATCCTCAAAACTATCACAATAGATTTTTTGAATAACCCACAGGACTATCTACAATGATTGTCAAGACCTGCAACAGATATCAGAACAACCAGATTAAAAATCTGATTATGGATGTCCTCAGTGAACACGGGTTTGAATATGACCCTGAAAAAGATTATGATCTTGAAGATATTAAACAGTATTATCTGAATGATGGTTCTGTTTTTTATACCGGGATTGTTGATGGTAAGATTATTGGTACAGGTGCTGTTAAAAGGATTGATAATGATAGGTGCGAAATAAAACGAATATACATTAAAAAGGGATTCAGAAATAAGGGTTATGGTACGAAGCTTTTTGACGAAACGCTTGAATTTGCCAAAAAACATTATAAAACTGCTACAATTAAAACCGATGTTGCATTAAGAAAGGCTGTTAACCTATATTTAAAAAAAGGTTTTGTTATTACACATTTAGATACAGAAAATAAAATAGTGTACCTGAGAAAATATTTTCATTGAAGTTTGCAGTAATTTTCAGTAATAGCTTTTAAATATTCATATACCGCAAGAACAAAGGAACTGTGAGACCACATCAATGGGAGCACCGATTTCAGGGAACCGTCGTTTGCAACCTGTTCTGACATCAAACCGGTTGTAGGGTGACTGTTATCAGCGCACCAGTTTATAAGGTCCATAGCTCTGTCAAGATTACCTATAGCTATATGCCACTGTGCCACCCACAGAGTACATATAATCCAGCTGTTCATGTGCCCCATGTAATTATCGTCCACATATCTGGCTATTCCTCCGGATGGGCGGGAGAGTTTATTTTCGATTGCTTTCATGGTATTTACTACTCGTTCATCATCCGGTGGAAGTATTCCAAAATACCAGACACCGAATATGGATGAATCTACAGTTGAGTCATTGAGTGAACGTTTAAAACGTTTTTCCTCTTTATCGTAGAGATATTCTATTATAGCGTTTTTCACTTTTTGAGCTGATTTGGACCAGTATTCAAATTCCATATCATGCCCAAGAGCTTTTGCAATTTCTGCTGCACCATGAAGACCGGCATATACGGTACAGGCACTGTAAGTATGTACACCTTTGCGTTCCTCCCAAAGATCAAAACTTGAAATTGGTAATCCATCAGAATCTATCGATCTGGCCAGATAATTGGCGGCAGGAACTACTATTGACATAAAATATCTCCCGATTGTCCAGACATTTCGTGACATCAACCAGTTATTATAGAGTGCGTAAAGAGGAAGTCCTGTTTCATCAATCTGAATCATCGGTACCGGATGCCATGTGCTCCCAAAATCACCAGCAGGTGTGTATTTATGAAGGAAATAACCTTTTCCAGATATTATCTTTGAATAAAAATCAAAAACTTCCAGGCTCAGATTATGATATTTTGCACTATCAAGCGCAACAACTGCCCATGAAGCGTCACGCGGCCAGCAGTAGGTATAATAATCCGCCCCAAACTGTTTTATATCGGTATCACACGAGGCAATTACAGAACCGTTTATATCCATGTGAGATATGGTTGCAAGAAGGCTGCGATAAAACATCCGTCTGATTTTATCAGGAAGCTGGTCCAACGTTCTATATTCTGGGAATATAGTAAAGCGTTCGATGAAAGAGTTCCAGAAATTGAATGCTTTACGAAAGAGTGAATTGTAATCTGGGTTTTTAATTCTGTTATGTATCCTTACCGTACTGGTATAATTTTCACCGGTTGCTATCCAGAAATGAATCTCTTTCGATTGACCGGGTTGTAGATCGGATATCGTCCATCCTATCGTTGAATCTACTGAGCCGTGTGCAACGACGTTACCACTAAGTTGTCCGTCATCTTCCATATCCTTCCATGTACCTTCAAAACCGTTCCATTCAGCATCCCCCACAGCCCACTGGTCAAACACGGGATAACTGCTGTGAAGGAAATAGCGGTTGCGTTTATAATGAACCAGGAAATCCCTGTCCACAACAGCTGTTTCTGCAAGTTTATCTTCAAGTATCCTGTAATTGTGAGTGGAAAAAAATCGCAGGTTTCTGGGTTTATCTGATGTATTTTTTATTTCAAAAATCCGGTAAAAATAATTGATAGACGGATGGATGGCATCATAAATATGAACTTCAAGACCTATATCAGAATTTTCAAAAATCGTTTCCCCTATGTTGGATATATAACCATTTGAAAGATTCTGTTTATCAGTTACCTCTGTTTTTTTAGAGGTACCCGGTATTATAAAATTTCTGGAAAAATTTGATTTATATATCTGCTTGAGTTCCCAGTTTTCAAGCCAGCTGCAATTAAGGTTATCAAGGTCACATACACCAATACGTATTGATTTTCCGTGGTTTTCCTGACCTACATAGGGGTAATAAAGGTCTCTAATTACGCCCTTTTCATCTTCTCCCACAAGGAATTGTCCATTACTGAATACAAGAGGTCTGATATTTTTCCCTCACTATTAATGATGGTTTATTATTTTTAACTTAATTTTTTTACAAGTGGAATTTCATCACATTCCGGGAATTTGGGACATTTTATACATCCATTCCAGATTTTATGTGGAAGTGATGATTTTTCAACCCGGTGAAATCCTTTTTTTTCAAAGAATTCAGGAACGCAGGTAAGAGTAAATACTGTTCCCACATCAAGTGCATGGTCATCCTCAAGGCAGACATTTAACAATTTTGATCCTATACCATTGTTGCGGTACTCAGGTTTTACAGCAAATGACAGAATTTCAGCAAGGTCTTCCCACATTACATGCAAAGCACAGCAACCAACTACCTCGCTATTGATTTCATAAACATAGAAATCACGTATTGATTCATAAAGTTCACTGTATGAACGTGCAAGCATAAGCCCTTCTTTTGCATAACCATTAACCATAGTTTTAATTGTTTTTACATCTTTAACTTTTGCTTTTCGAATCAAATACCGCAATACCACCTATCTGAAGTGATTATTAAAGAATTAAAACGGGCGTGAAGGGATTTGAACCCTTGATTTACAGCTTAGGAGGCTGTCGCCATATCCTGACTAGGCCACACGCCCAGATGGGTGAAAATGTAGGCTCATATTTTAAACCTGTTGGTTCCTATATCAGTAAGACCTGAATGGATAGAAATTATATAAAAGTTTGTTTAAATATAATAAATTTACAGTCCAGATTTTAGGAAGAGTTTTAAGTAAGAAATGAATAATTATTTAATGGGGAGCACTATGAATAGGACATTTAAAACATTTTCAATAATGCTTATTTCAATTTTAGTTCTCAGTATTTCAGGATGCTTTGATACAGAGAATAATAACCAGACACCTGATGAAAATAACGAATCAGAAAATAATGAATACATTTACAAAACAGCCAATATAGAAAACATCGAAATTAACATAAAGGAATCACTTCCTGTTCAGGTAAGGGTTATGGCAGAGGGATATTTCTCTGATGGATGTACTCAAATTCATGAAATCGAAAAAGAAAGAAAGAAGAACAATTTCAATGTCACAATTACAACAAAACGTCCGAAAGACAAAATCTGTACCCAGCAAATCGTACCATTTGAAGAAAATATATCGCTTGATGTTGAAGGATTAAAAGCAGGAGTTTATAACGTAAGTGTCAACGGAGTAAACAGTAGTTTTGAATTGACAACTGATAATGTTGTTCAAGATTGATATAGGAACTGATACCATCCCTATAGACAAAAAATCTCTGAATGAACAGTATAAACAATGAGAAAAAACGTTTTCGCAACACAGTGAAAGATTCGGTGATGTGCCCAGTGTACCTGCCATGGAAGCAATTAAACTATTTAAAAAAGAACATAAAAACAGAATACTGGAACTGGGTGGTGGACAGGGTAGAGACACTATCAACTTTGCTCAAAACGGTTTTAAAGTTGATGTAATCGATTATACTAAAAAAGGTATTGATACAATACAGGAAAAAGCAAAATTTCAGGGTTTATCCGGATGTATAAATTCCATCCAGCATGATGTTAGAAAACCTCTTCCTTTTGAAGATGAAACATTTGATGGGTGCTATTCTCATATGCTGTATTGTATGGCATTGACAACTTCAGAAATTGAATTCATCACAAATGAGTTATGGAGAGTTTTAAAACCCGGCGGACTGTATATATACACTGTAAGGAACAAAAATGATGCTGATTACGGAAACGGTATACATATGGGAGAAGACCTGTACGAAATAAGGAAGGGATTCATTGTACATTTTTTTGACAGGAATAAAATACAACATCTGTCCAGAGGTTTTGAAATCATCGATATTGATGAATTTGAAGAAGGTATCCTGCCAAAAAAGCTGTACCGGGTAATTCTTAGAAAAAAATAAGAATAAATTATTGATAACAATAATCCTCTATTTCGGATAATATTCTCTTATAGAGGCTCATATACTCATCAATAGGCTTCATATCGTATTCAGAATTCACCACATAACATTCATTGAATGGTTTTCCTGCAGGTGGATTAGTTAACCTGTCTTCATATTTGTAATATATCTTGCCAACAATTTCGTTCGCATCTGATAGATTGAGGTCTGTAGCCATATAGGCGATTTCACCCATGAATCTGGATTCAAGACCTGTTGAATGGTCTGCAGTCCCTCCGCGAGCTCCTACTGGACCTATCAACATATCCCTGCCACTGACGGTATCAGCAATAGCCTGTGCTGCAGTTTCATAAAACATCATATCTGTACAGCATCCTGCCTGATTCCAGTAATACCTGGCTTTATAATAATTCATGTTGCGTGAGATTGCTATTGATGACAGACTGGAAGCCCATATAATTTCTTTTGTAGATGATGAATTTGTGTTTACATGTATAGCTCCTGAAACATGAAAACTGGCACCAGTGACAAGTTTTGCCTGGATGGTCTCTGCCACATCAACTATAGCTAATCCCGGTGCAGATGCTATTGATGCACCTCCGAAAATAGGGCACTGACCCGAAAGATAATGGTTCCCATGTTCCTGATGATAGATGGATTTATAGAATGTTTCATAATCAGTTTTCAATTCATCCAGCTGGGATACTTCCTGTGGGTCGTATTTAGAATATAGTTCGTCATCCGATACAAGCATATACGCCTGTGAAATCGTAGGTGTTCCGGGACCCATTAAAGTAAGTCCTTCTCGTCCTGCTATTTTGGTTGCAAGCTTTTCCAGCCTTGCTTCTTTTAGTGCTGCATACATCTCAAGCGGACTCCTGGGTTTTATCCTTTCTCCACCCAGTTTATCGATTACACCAGCATACAAACCCTGTACTAGTGGCTCATTTGCAGAACTTAAATGAACATTCAGGAAATTTTCCTCTGATACTGTACCACCCATGGGTCCACCTATGATTACTGGAGGTACCGGATCCATTGAGCAGCGCTCAGGAACCGGAATTTTTTCTCTTCGCCTGCCGATTTCAAGTTCTTTGAGAGCGTGAATTGACCTATATATATCATTTTCATCAATGGGTATGGTTCTTTCTGTATCTATGCAATATATTCCGATTGATGACAGGAGTTCCACACCAGCTTCAAAAACCGAATCTGCCAGTTCATCATTATCTGGCACAAAGGATTCACCGTCATAGCTGATATCATATTCACCCGCCAGTTCTTCTGCTTTCTGGAACACCGCCATGTCGTGTTTTGTTTCCTTTTTCTTTTCACCTTCAGTTGCCGATTTGAGATAATTGTATAATTGACTCATTGAAACACCATAATATCTTCGTTTTTGATTATTTATATAACAATAGCATAAAAAACATATTTTAGTTTTTATCACCAGTCAATCATACTTAAATATATTTTTGTTGTACCAAGTGTTACTAATGAATAAATTTATATGAAAAAACTTGTTTACATCTGGTTCAGATAGAAATAAGTGAAAACATGATGAGGTTTATAAAGATGAAAAAGTGGATCGGTGTCATATCAGCGATATTGTTGTTAACAGTAGTTGCAGGTTCTGGATGTATAAATAATACAAGCGCAAACAGCCAATCTGGAGGGGTCTGGTACAGTAACGATTACAGACAGCCTTAGAAGAGAAGTTGAGGTCCCTGAAAGTTCTGAACGAGTTGTATCTCAGGGACCAGGTGCACTCAGATTTCAGTGTTACCTTAATGCCCAGGACAAAGTAGTAGGTGTAGAAAGCATCGAAAAAAGGGAAGAAGAAAACAAACGACCCTACAGGATAGCAAACCCTGAACTCAAAAATAAACCATTGATTGGAGAGTACAGAGGCAATACAGACCCCGAGAAAATCGTTTCGGTTAATCCAGATGTAATTTTCTGGACATATGTGACATCACCAGATGATGCTGATAAATTGCAGCAAAAGACCGGTGTTCCTGTAGTTGCTCTTAACTACGGTACGTTGGGAGCTCACCGTGGTGAAATGTACAAGTCTCTTCGAATAAGGGTGATGTTTTGAATAAAGAAGAAAGAGCTGATGATGTTATACAGTTCTTCAATAATACAATCAAGGATTTGAACGAACGGACTAATAATATTCCTGATGAAGAGAAAAGCAGTGTATATATAGGTGGCATCGCTTATAAAGGACCGCATGGTTTTAAATCAACAGAGCCTGCGTATCCACCTTTTGAATTCATAAATGCAAATAATGTTGCCAATGGTATGGGTACAGACCATGCCGATGCATCTAAAGAATCTATTATTGAATGGGATCCAGAACTGGTCTTTGTAGACCTATCCACCTATGGTACACAACCTTCAGCAGTAGAACAAATCAGAACCGATCCAGCCTATCAGTCATTAACAGCTGTGGAAGAAGGTGAAGTTTATGGAGTACTCCCATACAACTGGTATACCAAAAACTATGGCACAGTGCTGGCAAATGCATATTATCTAGGAACGGTAATCAATCCTGAAAGATTCAGTGATATCAACCCTGAAGAAAAAGCCAATGAAATATACAAGTTTCTGGTATCAGAACCTGTATATGAAGATTTAGAAAAAGGATTTGGGCGAGGCTATGGTAAAATTCCAGTTAACTAACCGGTTTTAATAGCCATTTCCTATTTTCTTTCTAATTTTTATTATTAAAACAACATGGTGTCAGAATGGATTTTATGAACAAAAAAATGAATATTAATGAGGATGTTGAAGGTTTTTCCCTGAATTATAATAAGTATATTAAAAAAAAGATAGCTTTTCTTCTGATATTCTCTCTGTTTCTTATAATAATGTTCCTCTTTTCGATATCAGTAGGTAATTCGATTGTTCCATTAAGCGAAGTTGCAGGAGTACTACTTGGACAACATATCGAAGGATCATCAATCATAATCTGGGACATACGTGTACCCCGAGCACTTGCAGCTATTTCTGCTGGTATAGGATTATCTGTATCAGGTGTAGCACTTCAATCAATATTGAGAAATCCTCTTGGTTCTCCATATACCCTTGGAATCTCCAATGCAACCGCTTTTGGAGCTGCTTTTTCAGTGATAATACTTGGTGCAGGTTCTATGCACAGCACAGGAGATGACACTGTAATAATAAACAACCCTTACATAACTACAATTGTTGCCTTCCTCTGGTCACTTGTTGCAACTTTCATGTTACTGGCAATATCAAAATATAAATGAGCATCACCAGAGGTTATGATTCTTATTGGAGTTGCATTATCTTCACTTTTTACAGCAGGGACAATGTTTTTACAGTATTTTGCCAATGATGTTGAGCTTGCAGTGGTTGTATTCTGGACTTTTGGAGATGTTGGGAGGAGGGGAGATTGGGGAGAACTCGGTATTATAACTGCAGTTGTCGTCCCTGCTACAGTATATTTTTTTCATAACAGATGGAATTACAACGCTATTGATGCCGGTGATGAGACTGCCAGAGGACTTGGTGTTAATGTTGAAAGAATACGACTCTGGGGTATGCTCCTTGCATCCTTTGTAACAGCAATCATCATATCATTTTTTGGAGTAATCGGATTTATAGGTCTGGTATGCCCTCATATAGCACGTCGTTTTATCGGAGATGAACAGCGTTTTCTCATACCTGCTTCCTGCATAACCGGTGGTCTGCTATTATTGGTTTCTGATACAGCAGCACGTTTGATGCTTTCCCCTCATGTATTGCCTGTTGCTATTCTGACCTCCTTTATGGGTGCACCTCTGTTTATCTATCTGCTTGTCAGGGGGTATAGACATTGATGATGGATGTTGATAATTTAGAATTTGGTTACAAGTCAGGGAACGTCCTGAAAGACATCGGTTTTGAATTAAAACATGGAGAATTTCTTGCGATCCTGGGACCAAACAGAGTTGGTAAAACAACTCTGCTCCGCTGTATCAACAATATCCTATCTCCAAAGAAGGGTACAATTGAAGTTGAAGGTGAAGAAATATTATCAATGAAGAATGAGGAAATCGCAAGACGTCTAGGATACGTCCCCCAGCGTTCAAAGGTTGGAAGGCTCACTGCTTTTGACGCGATACTTCTGGGTAGAAAACCTCATATGGGATTCAATATTAAAAAGCAAGATTTTAGAATTGTTAATTATGTAATAAAAAAACTGGAGCTGAAAGAATTATCACTTCGACACATCGATGAATTAAGTGGTGGAGAACTACAAAAAGTAATGTTTGCAAGAGCACTGGTACAGGAACCAAAAGTATTGCTCCTGATGAGCCTACAAGTAGCCTTGATCTTAAAAATCAGCTGGAGATATTAAACACTGTAAGGCAAACAGTGGATGAAAACCAAATATCAGCGGTTTTTACAATGCATGACCTCAACCTTGCTTTACGTTTTGCAGACCGCTATGTTCTTGGTAAAGATGGAAGAGTATTCAAACATGGTGGTAAAGATATAATAACACCAGAAAATATCGAGCAGGTCTATGAAGTAAAAGTTGATGTGGAAAACATAAATGGATATCAGGTTGTTATACCCAGCAATTGATAACGATACATTTATATAAAATACCATCAAATATCCGAATATAATTTGGACATCCAAAAATTGTTGGTTATTATGACAACTGAACGAACTGAAGATTATTTAAAAACCATTGAAGCAGTGATATCCAAAAAGGGGTACGCTCAAGTAAAAGATATTTCTGCGGCTCTTGGAACCACTCCGTCAAGTGTTACCGGAATGTTCCAGAAACTGAAAAATGATGGGTACATAAATTACGAAAAATACGGCGGTGTTACACTAACTGCAAAGGGTAAGGATATTGCCCAGAATACAAAAGCAAAATATGGAGTTGTGCGGGACTTCCTCACTGTACTTGGTGTAGATAATGATACAGCTGATGAAGATGCATGCAGAATCGAACACGTGTTAACTGATGACACCATCGATATTTTGACAAAATTTATGGATTTTATCCATCAGAATGAAGAGTGCCCATTATGGCTAGACCATTTCAAACACTTTTATGAAACCGGTGAATACATAAAATGCAGTCCTGCGACAAAAGAAAATTGTCCAGTGCATGGGAACAGTACAAACCAGAAATCTGATAAGTGATTACATAGAGGTTTTATTTACTTTTTATTTGAGGCATCTTCAAGTTTTTCAAAAAAACCCTGATTTTTAACATAGTTAAGGTCAATACCAATTTCTGCCGGTGTGTATCCAAAAGCCAGCCCAAGAAGCTGTGTGTAATGCAGAACCGGAATATTATATTCCACCCCAAACTTTTCACCCAGTTCTATCTGTCCTGAATCAAGCTGCATATGGCAGAATGGACAGGCATTAACAATACAATCTATATCTTTGCTTTTTATCTGCGAAAGCTTGTGGTTTGTTATTTCAAGGGCATCATCATGAAGTGCTGAACGAACACCTCCACCTGCTCCACAGCATTCCATTTTATCAGGATAATCTATACTTGTTGCTCCTGTAGCCTCAATCAAATCATCAAAAAATAAAGGTTTTTCTATACTTCCCATTTTTCTTTCTTTTGATGGCTTTACAAGATGACATCCGTAATGCAGTGCTACATTGAGTTTTAGAGGTTTTTCAACCATTTCCCTGATTTTATCGGAACCAGTTTCTTTGTAAAGATATTCAATAATATGTCTGATTTCTATTGTTCCTCTGAATTGTTTGTTGACCTCTTCAAGGTGGAGGTTCGTATCTTTTTTCGATTTTTCATTATTTTTAAGTTCATAATTGGCATCCGCAAGCGAACCATAACAGCCGTTGCATATAGTAAGAATATCCCTTCCCAGTTCCTCTGATATGGCAATATTTCTGCCTGCGATTGCAAGCCATGTAATCTTATCAAACGACCTGAATACACCAGGTGCCGGGCAACATGATGCTTCTGGAAGGTCTACCCAGTCTACACCCAGTTTATCAAGACAGATTTTGGTGGCTTTTTCAATACCTGGATATCGGTTTGGAATGATACATCCAAGAAAAATGGACAGTTTATCAGAGCTCATATATCTACATGATACAATGCATAAAATAATAAATTATTCCTTTTAAGACACAAGTTCATCAAACTTACAGGATTTTAAAAGCTTTTTAATATCATCCAGTGCATCAGGATGCTTATGTACAGTTTCAGGGAGTGAATCCAGCCCAAGATGTTCACGTTTTTGTTTTGTTTCATTGTTAATGGGTACCGCATGACCGGTGTCCAGTAGCAGATGACTTACTTTTCTGTGTTCCGGAAGCATAATACCTTTACGCACGGCAATGGTCCGGATTTCATAGATACCATCTACAATTTTTATACCTCTGGGACATCTTTCCTGACAGGTATAACAGGTAGTACACATCCAGAGGTCTTTGTCATTAAGGACTTCAATCTCATTGCTGGATGCTTTTTTAACAATTTTTCTTATGTTAAAATTCATGTGACGCCCAGATGGGCAGCTACCACTGCATACACCACACTGCATGCATTTAAGAATATCAATTTCGGTTCTTTTCAGTTCTTCAGGAAGGTCTGATTCTTCCATTGTATTCACCATAAATATGGACTCAGGAAAAATTAACTCCCAAGTCATTCAGGTTATTCATTATAGCAAGATTAAGTAGAAGTGGTGTAATGGATTCTACTGTATTTGACACTTCAAGCGGCCCTCCATAAAGAGGACGTAAACAGTTCATCTCTTTTGTGAGGTCGATGATGATTTGTATTACTTCTTCATCATCAGTACAAATCACAGCATCATATCCAAGGTCACAGCTTGTATCTTTCAATTTGCATGACGGTATATTATGGTATACAGATACAACTTTGGTGGATACAGGGACTGCTTCCTTAATCGCAAGTGCTGCAGAACCCTGTTTTGGAGGTGTATATTCAAAATGGTCTCCGACCTTTTTCATGGGGACAACTGGGGTTACAAGTATCTTGTTTTCAAGTTCATTGTACAAGGGTTCAAGGGTATTAAAGACATGTTTGTAAGGAACTGCCAGCACAATTAAATCGGAAACATTTGCTGCATCCTGATTATTCATTCCTCTGATTTCTACTTTTGAAGTATTGAGACCACAGTTTTGCATTTCTGAAAGATATCTACTAGCTGCTTCAATTGCTTTTTCAGGTTTCCTCGAACCAATGATTATCTGGTTTTTTTGAGCCCAACGGATGGCTAATCCTTCACCTATATTACCTGTTCCTCCGATTATTGCGATTATCACTTGTAAGCCTCTCCAACACTACATCAACTATACTGATTATATCCAGCAGAGATGTCAGTACACATATAAATTCTCATAGGGTCTACTAGATAATGGAAGTAGCTTGATAAAAGGCTTACTCATTATTTTGTTAACATCAAATCCAAAATATTCACAGTATTCTGTAAGATATTCTTCCAGTATCTTTTTATCCTCTTCATCAACATTAAGCATTTTTACTTCTTTTCCAAGTGTATCATCTTCAACAGTACCCCGGATATATATTATCCCACCATGCATCCCGGTTGCAAGGTAATCTCCTGTGATTGCATCATTATCAGTATCAAGACCAAGCAGAATAAAAACACCACCTGCCATGTATTCACCAAGAAAATCTTTGGCTGTTCCTCCGGCAATAACTACTGGTATCTGGGACTTATATTCCTTCATATGAATACCGGCACGGTATCCTACATCACCTCTGATATACAGCTTTCCGCCACGCATTCCATAACCTACAACATCACCCACACTTCCATGGACTATAATCTTACCTGTGTTCATAGTGTTTGCAATCATATCCTGTGCATTACCGTTGATAATAAGTGTTGGTCCATTCATAAACACTGCACAGTCGTTTCCAGGTGTACCATTTACTGTGATATTTATATTCTTATTGATACCTGTACCCAGATAACGCTGCCCATTGAGGTTATCAAGTATGAATTCCGTTTCCCCGTCATCTACTGACTCCCTGATGAGTTCATTCAGCCTTCTGTAATATAGCTTCCTGCAATCGAATTTTGTAACCATTGTTTCCACCTTTATTACTGCCCAACACCTGCTGGTTTGACACCAATTAATTCCAGTGTCTTTTCATCGAGTTCATAACCTCGCAATCGTTCACGACTTCCCCGCAGTGATTCTATGGAATTTACACCCAGTGAACCAAGAATTTCTTTTAATTCAAAACTCCATCCAGACAGTAAATTAGAAAGTCTTTGAGCTACTGTTTCAGGATCAAGTCTGCTCACAAGTTCAGGTTTCTGGGTAGCAATACCCCATGCACAGTTACCTGTGTAACATCTCTGGCAGACCCTACAACCCATCGCAATAAGTGCTGCAGTTCCGATTACAGCTGCATCTGCGCCCAGTGCAACAGCTTTTGCAACATCAGCACTACTTCGTATACTTCCTGCACAAAGGATGGATGTTCTGTTTCTTATTCCTTCATCACGAAGACGCTGGTCAACAGTAGCCAGTGCAAGTTCGATTGGGATACCGACATTGTCTCTGATAACCAAAGGTGATGCACCGCTTCCTCCACGATATCCGTCAATTGTCAATACATCTGCTCCTGCACGTACAGCTCCACTAGCGATTGCAGCTACATTATGAACTGCAGAAATCTTGACACCCACTGGTTTTTCATAATTGGTAGCTTCTTTGAGAGCGTAGATAAGCTGTGAAAGGTCTTCTATGGAATATATATCATGATGAGGTGCAGGGGATAGAACATCAGTTCCTGATGGTATCATTCGAGTTTTTGATATTTCCTCACCCACTTTCTCACCAGGTAAATGACCACCTATACCGGGTTTTGCACCCTGACCTATTTTTATTTCAATCATCGAGCAGGTATTGAGATATTTATTGTGTACTCCAAACCTTCCAGATGCCACCTGCACCATTATATTATCAGCGTATGGATAGAGATCTTCATGAAGGCCTCCTTCACCGGTGTTCATGAGGGTTCCTGACCTTCTGGCAGCTATTGCAAGAGCTTTATGAGCATTTAGGCTTACTGCACCATAGGACATCGCCGCAAAAACAACTGGTACATCCAGTTTAACCTGTGGTTGCAATTCAGTAGAAAGCTCAATTTCACCTTCATCATTTTCAACAAATTCCAGATGATCCGGTTTTCTTCCAAGATAGGTACGCAGTTCCATGGGTTCTCTAAGAGGGTCGATGGATGGATTTGTAACCTGACAGGCATCGATTAACAGGTGGTCCCAGATGATTTTATGAGGTCTGGGGTTCCCCATCCCGGAAAGAAGTATGCCGCCGGTATCAGCCTGTCTTTGGATGTTGTTCGTGATTTCAGGTGTCCAATTAGCATTGTATCTAGAACCCCATTGAAAATTACTTATGGTTATCGCATTATCCGGACATTTTGATACACACCTGTAACACGCAACGCACTTGCTGTCATCAGCGATTACTCGATCATTTTCAAACTGAAGAGCTCCGAAACTGCAGTTATTGACACACATCCTGCACTTTCTGCATCTATCGTTATCTATGGATACTCTAAATTCTGGAGGTATATTTGCCATTATTTATTCTACCTCCTCATACAGTTCACCTATAACAGGTGCTCCTGCTTTTGGACTCCAGACAATATCAGGATCAGTTTCAACTTCTCTTATTGCGGATTCTTCAGATGACATATAAAGCATATCGTCTTTTCTGGCGCAGGTCATGGGTCGCAGTTTGATTCTGTCATTAAACCCTACAATGCCTCTGCTATGTCCCAATACAATACTGTACGGACCATTTAAAAGGGCACTACCATAGACCTGTCTTATTGCGGTCATGATTTTTCGTTCACTTTCAGGCATTTTATCTATATTTTTCCAGAACGGTGCTGAAAGCGCATTTATAGCTGTCTCGATTGGCAGGTTATGTCTTCTCACAAGTAAATCAAACAGATAAGCAACAACCTCTGTATCTGTTTTTAGTTCCATCCTGTAACCAAATGGCTCAAGATAGCGTTTATTGATACCATAGGATGATATTTCTCCATTATGTACTATAGACCAGTCCAGAAGACCAAACGGATGTGCACCTCCCCACCATCCAGGTGTATTTGTTGGAAATCTGCCATGTGCAGTCCAGATGTATGCTTTATACTCATCCAGCTTGTAGAAAGTTCCGATGTCTTCCGGATATCCAAGTCCTTTAAATATCCCCATATTTTTACCGGAGGATGCAACAAAGGCCCCACTAATTCTCGAGTTAATCTCCATTACTTTTCCAAAAACATATTCGCTTTCAGAAATAAACTGAGTTTTGCTCTCGGGTACATCTATAAAATACCTCCAGAGTATCGGTGAATCTGTAATCGGATTCATTCCGTATTCAACATTTCTACCTGTGGTATCCTCTTCAAAAACCGCACCAGGACGTGTTGGTATTTCCTCATCAAGAACAATGTAAAAATTGTCCTTCAGGTAATCTTCACAGATACTTTTGGCTTCAAAATTGTCAAACATTATATGGAATGCATATTGTTCTGCATAACGGGGATAAATTCCGTAAGCTGCAAAACCACCACCAAGCCCATTTGAACGATCATGCATAAGAGCAATTGACCTAGTTATTGCACTTCCATCCATACGTTTTCCAGATTCGCTCATCATCGCGGAAATGGAACATCCAGAAGGAATATAACAGCTGGATTTCATTAATTAATACTACCTCTTTATGATTATTATTAGTTAAACAAAATAATATTGCAAAGTACAGATTGAATAAATAAACTCCATCTTTAATGCAGATTTAAACTCCCAATAATATACTGGTCGTGTATTAATATTATCTGTTGTGGTAGCCTATCTTTTCCTAGCAACCGGTAACCTAATGTAGGTTTAATAATAGATAAAAGTTTTGGTTGAAGAGGCTTTGCCTAAAAAGTCCCTTTGCACAAAAAGTTAACGAGTTGCCCAAAAAATAGACAATCTTTAGAAAGTGTCTGCACAAAAAACCTAATTTGTCTACTACAAAAATTGAAATGGCAGATTGATTTATCAGAATAAATGCTATCTAAAACTACATTAACAGGCTTTGACCAAAGGAGTAACAAATCCAATTCGAAAAATTGTAATGGAGTAACGTTAATTTAAAAATGATTGATTATACGGCTCTGTAGAAATCCTATTCTGATAAAACTCTCTAATTCTGAAATGTTTTAAGAAAAGGAGCTCCTTTTTGGTTTTGAACAAAAACCAGAAA
>NZ_JBKGYF010000006.1:0-41759 GCF_046546175.1 Methanohalobium sp.
CCATGTACACAGGGTTGTAATTTTGAAATTTCAGTCCTGACAGGTAAACTGGTCTCTCTGGATGTCACATTTATCAAACCCTCTTAGCCAAGTGCAATTATATTAATTTATTTATGGTTTGCGATAAGGTTTACTTTAATTGTAATTGTCTTTATGGAGTTTGTTGTCTCTGTCCACTGATAAAAGGTTGACACTAAAATAAACTTGATATTGCAGGGTAAAATCGGATGTAACTATTCCCTGTTTGCATCTGAAATAGGGGGGAGGGGTATTTATATTTTCCAGAGGTTACAATTATCATCACTACAATAATATATTATTATGGATTAAGTTGTAGGAACGGTTGAAAAGGTCTGAATTTAACATAAAATTTATCATATTTCAGTAGCATTCAACGATTTCAAATATCTTTTATCAACTATATCCAATCCAAAATCAGTTAAGGTACGATCTAGATGAAGCTCAGCAAACAAAGAGGAACACGGGATTTTCTGCCAGGTGAAACTGCACGCAGGAGATATATAGAGAACATAATGCGAGATGTGGTCAAAAAATGGGGATATAGTGAAGTCATGACTCCCACCTTTGAAACACTGGAACTGTTCACATTAAAATCCGGTGATGATATAATAGGGGAACTGTATAACTTCACGGATAAAGGTGGGAGGGAAATAGCTCTGCGTCCTGAACTTACTGCCCCTGTCATGAGAATGTATGTAAATAAACTTCAATCAGAACCTCATCCACTGAAACTGTTCTATTTTGAAAACTGTTTCAGATATGAACGTCCGCAAAAGGGAAGATTCAGGGAATTCTGGCAGTTTGGTACAGAAGTAATCGGCAGTGATAAACCTGAATCAGATGCAGAAGTTATAGCATTGGCAGCACAAATCCTTAATTCAGTAGGAGTCAGGGGTAGTCTTCATGTAGGAGACCTGAGGATCATTCGCCACATATTAAATGGTCTGGATAATAAACAGCAAACCAAAGTGATGAGATATGTGGATAAAAACGATGATGTGGGACTTGATGATTATCTCGAAGAAATAGAAGTTCCGGCTGAGGTTAGAAGGAACCTTTTTGAACTCATTTCTCTGCAGGGTGATGATGCACTGGAAAAAGCCCGTGAAGTCACAGGTAATATACCTGAACTCGACAATTTTGAGGAACTGCTGAAGCTGTTGGATGTTTACGGAGTTAATTATACCATAGATTTTGGTATTGCCAGAGGGCTTGATTATTATACCGGTATGGTTTTTGAAATATATGCAGAAGGTCTCGGTGCACAGAATCAGGTTTGTGGAGGAGGATCGTATCAGTTGATACAGTTGTTTGGAGGTGGTGAAGTTCCTTCCACTGGTTTTGGTGTAGGTTTTGATCGTATAATGGAAATAGCCAAAGTAGAACCAGAAGAGCCTAAGAAAATGGTTGTTATATCTACAGAATCCACCCGTTTTGAAGCTATAAAAATAGCAAAACGGTTGAGAGAAGTCTACCCAACACATATTGATCTGATGAAACGCAACTTTAAAACCCAGTTATCCTATGCAAATATGATTGAAGCAGATTATGCTGTCATAGTGGGAGAACGGGAAATAGAATCCGGAAAGGTAGCTCTTAAGAACATGCATACAGGAGAACAGGGTACAATGACTGTTGAAGAGTTACTGAACCTTGACTAAACCCAGATGGTTGTTTTGGTAGCATCACGCTTTCAATCATAAATTATATATTGTAGGTCGGGTTTATTTAGACCACTTCGCAACATAAAATAATCA
The DNA here is from genome assembly GCF_046546175.1 of Methanohalobium sp. Classification (NCBI taxonomy): domain Archaea; kingdom Methanobacteriati; phylum Methanobacteriota; class Methanomicrobia; order Methanosarcinales; family Methanosarcinaceae; genus Methanohalobium; species Methanohalobium sp. Next base: position 1,779 of record NZ_JBKGYF010000006.1, read on the forward strand.
TAACATCAAGTTATTTCTCCCGGTTCGTTCCTATTAACTTGATCGGATGCAGTTAGGATTGCTTAATGAATTAATAAATATCACAAACATCTCTCACAGCAGTATTTGGAGGAATTTTATGGCAAAAATGCACACCCGCAGAAAAGGACAGTCTGGGTCCACCAGACCGATGAGAAATGAAGTACCTGAATGGTCACCACTAGATGGAAATGAAATCGAACAAAAAGTTGTAGAACTCTGGAAAGATGGTAATTCTACAAGCGAAATCGGAATGATTCTAAGGGATATCTACGGGGTTCCGGACATAAAGCTTGCAACCGGTAAAAAAGTAACTAGTATCCTGGTAGAAAATAATGAAGAGTTCCACGTGCCTGAAGACCTGTACAATCTGGTTGTAAAAGCTATCCGCATCAGGAAACATCTTGATGTCAACAACCATGACATACATAATAAACGTTCTCTTCAGAACATAGAAGCTAAAATAAGAAGGCTAGCCAAATATTACCGTTCAAACAATGTATTACCATCTGACTGGAAATACAAACCAGAAACAGCAGAAATGCTGATTACCAGATGATTTCTGGTTTTTTTCTGTTTTTAAAAAGATGATGTATCCTTGCCGGTGGGCTTTATAGGTGGTTAACATTATTTTTGAGTGGTATAATTGACCGGGAACAGTGAATCAATCAATGGACTAATTTCCCTTGCAAAACAGGTTTCTGAGGCAATTCTTGAATACAACAATGCAAGGGTCATATCTCACAATGACGCTGATGGTATAACATCTGCCGCTATAATCTGTCAGGCACTTTTAAGAAAAAATATTTACTATCACGCCACTATCGTCAGTCGGCTGGATGAAAAGGTAGTCGAGAATGTGAACAATACAACTTCTAAAGGTGACCTTGTAATTTTCTGTGATATGGGTAGCGGTCAGCCAGGTCTTATATCAGATGTATCAGAAAGTACTGTAGTTATAGACCATCACAGCCCTGAAGGTGAATCAGCCGCAAAAGCAGTAATAAACCCCCATCTGTTAAATATTGACGGTTCAGTTTATTTGTCGGCATCAGGTACCGCATATATGGTTGCAAGAGAGATGGAACCATCTAATGTAGACCTTGCAGGTCTTGCAGTTGCAGGAGCTATTGGTGATAAACAGCTGTTCAAATCCGCTAACAGGTTTATACTGGATGAGGCTGTCCAGAAAGGTATCATATCAACAAAAAAGGGATTGAAAATAGGTGAAGGAGACATTGCGGATTTGCTGGAAAACACCCCAGAACCGTATCTTGATATATCCGGTGACCGCGAAAAAATCGATGAGTTTCTGAACTCCTTAAATATTCATGGTAATATTAACAATCTGAAACATGAGGATTTTAAGAGACTGGCTTCTGCAATAACATTAAAAGTCATAAAAAATGCTAGTATAGAGGCTGTTGATTCTGTCATCGGTGATGTATATACATTAAACAAAGAATGTGTTCAGGATATTTATGAATATGTCAGAATCCTTAATGCGTGTGGCAAATTAAAAAAAGGCGGGCTTGCATTAACATTGAGTCTCAGAGATTCATCAGTACTTGAAGAAGCACACCAGATGTCACTGGAATACAATAGAAACATCTTGGACCAGATTAAAGATGCAGAAGGTTTGATTCAACGCGGTAAAAATATTAGGTATTTAAATACTGAAGGTATGGATTCGATAGGAATTGTTGCAGGTGTTGTTGTAAGGTATATATATCCTGATATGCCATTTGTTGCTACAAATGAAGTAGAGGATGTGGTAAAGGTTTCCGCGCGTGCAACCCATTATCTGGTTAAAAAAGGAGTCGACCTGAACCATGCCATTCGTGAAGCAGCAAAATCATGCGGTGGCAGTGGAGGAGGGCACAATATTGCATCAGGTGCAGCTATTGAAAAAGGACAGGTTGAGAATTTTATAAATATCGTGGATGATATAATAGGAAAGCAATTAAAATCAGACAGGGAGTCCAGTGATGAAAATTAACTGTAAAATCAGATTTGAAAGAGAATATATGTCCTCAGAATCTGCACATAATGTAGCATATTCTCTTCAACCAGATAATCTGCCAAATATGTGTACCAAAATCGATGAAGATGCAGCAACCACATATCTGCATACTGAAAAAATAACAACTCTTATTTCGACCCTGGACGATTTTTTAATAAATGCAAAGATAGCAGAAGATGTCTATGGACTCAAAATTTAAAAATAATATATTACCTGGTTTTACTGTCCGATAAATTCAAATCTGTATCATAATTATCAAAAGCATCCAAATGAGGAATATCATGGAACTGCAATTCAATTTAAAAGGCTCATTCAAAGCAAGTGATGATGCCTCACATGCCACAGAGGTTATTGGTGAATTCATCAATGAGGCAAATGCGACCATACTCAAAAAAGGGGCTCCTGAAGGTGAAGGTGCAAGTGTAGTGGACTGGAACATTGACGGCAACAAAATCAATTTCTTCATTGAATCAGGGCGATATGTTAGAGCACATGATGCACTGCTTCGCATAAGGAAACCGCTTGCTAAAAAACTGGGTAAATATTATCGTATTGGAATACGTGGTATTGACATCGAATCCTTCAACATTCAAATACCATCAGAAAACCAGGACCTTGGTGACCTGAAGATTCCCTATGTAACCAGTGTAGATTATAAGGATGGGGTGCTTGAACTTTCTCTGGATGTTGGTGAATCCGAGCTTGAAAACAGGGTGCCTGACAGGATTCTTACACTGATGGAAGATAAAATTGCAGCCTTGCGATATGGTGGCAAGGCAGAACATTGGGAGATCCTGTGGCAGAGTGAGGAAAAAGAACCAATGTTTTCTGATGATCCAACCAAGGAAATGATGAACAGAGGCTGGATTAAAAGGGGTGCCAGCAGAGGACAGTGGATATATGGACCACAGCTTACCAAATTATTCAGAACCTTTGAAAAAATAGTAATTGAAGAGATGCTTGAACCTCTGGGTTATAAAGAGATGATGTTTCCAAAACTGATTCCATGGGATGTATGGAAAAAATCAGGTCATGCTAAAGGTGTGTATCCTGAAATCTACTATGTTTGTCCTCCTAAATCAAGAGACCCTGAATATTGGGAAGAAGTTACAGATTATTATAATGTGACACATGAAGTTCCTACAGAAATGATAAAAGAAAAGATCGGTGAGCCTATAGGAGGACTGTGCTATGCCCAGTGCCCACCGTTCTGGATATATCTTCAGGGTGAGACCATACCCACAAATGAGTTCCCTTTGAAAGTATTCGATCACTCAGGAACATCCCATAGATATGAAAGCGGTGGTATCCATGGTATTGAGCGTGTTGATGAGTTCCACAGGATAGAGGTTGTCTGGCTCGGCACCCATGAACAGGTTGTCAGGGAATCGAAAGCACTTCAGGAGATGTACAGGCACATCTTTGAAGATATACTTGACCTTGAGTGGAGGAAAGCTGGAGTAACACCATGGTTCATGGCGCAGGAAGGGCTTACAGGTACATCACAACAAACCGATGTTGGAACCATTGATTATGAAGCACCTCTGCCGTATAGAGGTGAAGATGGAGAATGGCTTGAATTCCAGAATGTCAGTATCAATGGTAATAAATACCCAAAAGGTTTTAATGTGAAAAGCCAATCAGGTGAAGAACTCTGGTCCGGATGTTCAGGTGTTGGACTTGAGAGGTGGGCATCAGTATTTCTGGCACAGAAAGGACTTGACCCTGAAAACTGGCCCGAAGAGTTTGTGAAAAGATTTGGTGAATTACCAGAAGGTATTCATTTCTTATGACATTAATCTGTGAATAATTAAAACTGGCACTGTTCAGTTAAGACTATTCCACCTAATTTATAACTCTAAATTATCGTGCTTAGAAACACTAAAAATTGAAAATAAATTAATATGTTCCATTAAATGAACAGTACTTAAAACTGACCGATTTGTTTATATATTGATATGCAATCTAGGTATATCCTTATAAATGACAAAATTATACTATAATAAAACCGAAGTATTCATATTAACAAATAATTATTTTGGAGGAATCACTTGGCAAGAAAAGTACAAAAGAAATTAGATAAATGGAAATCCAAAAACTGGTACAACATAGAACCACCAGAGTTCCTCAGTAGCAGTTATATAGGAGTCACACCAGCAGAAGATACCAAAAAACTGCTGGGACGTGTGGTAGAGACAACAGTTGGTCAACTAACAAATGACATCACCAAACAAAAGACCAAACTAAGACTTCAGATTGATAATGTTGTTGGTGATTCTGCTAAAACAAGGTTTATAGGGCATGAAATTACAACAGATTATCTTCGCTCTATTGTAAAAAGACAGACATCAAGAATTGATAACAATGTTGTTGTAAAAACCAATGATGGTAAGAAAATAAGGATTAAACCCATCTGTTTTACTGTTAAAAGGGCTCATACAAGTCAGATAAAAGCCATCAGAAAAGTTATGGCAGATGTAGTAAAGGCCAGAGCTTCTGAAGTAGATTATGAACAATTTATTGATGAAGCCATATCTGGTAAACTTGCTGCAAATATATATAAAAATACAAAGAAAATCTATCCAATAAGAAGAGCAGAAATCAGGAAAACCGAAGTTCAGGCAGAACCAATAGCTGCTTGATTTCTATTCACTACTTTTTTCTGACTCCTTTTTGTGTTTATAATCCTCTTTTATCGCATCAATCATTTCCTGATTTCCTTCCACAATAAACGACCCTATGTATCCGCAGTGTTTGCAATGGTATAATTTGCCGGTATACCCGCCGGCCTCATAATACCAGTCCGAACTGCCACATACAGGGCATACTTCTATAAACTTTTCTACAGTCATTTGATCCACCGGTCAGTCAGATATGTAATAAGTTTAATCCATGATATGGTCGATACCCATCAAATCCACTGGGTAGGGATTGAAAAAACTTTGACTCACATATGTCGTATTACCACTTCTTATCATCCATGATTTCAGGAGGGTTCTGCTGGCTGACAAGGTAATTCGTCCTTCCCTGTATCTTTGAATATTTTCCATAAATAGTAATTTTTCCTGGTTGCTTATGAAACTGGAAAACTTATTCATTACATCCATGATGATATCTACATTAGAATCAGGTTCTTGTGGATGGATGAATATTTTGTACAAGTGATTAAGGTACTTATTTAAAATATCTGTTAAGCTTTTGTTTTTGCTTTCTGAAACGATTTCATCCAGTATATGTTTTTCACCTGGGTTGTATGCTGTGAATAGAAGTTTGTTGTCTTTATTAAATTGTATTAAATCTTCTATATTATCAATTCTTTTAAATCTGGACAGGGTAAAAACCTTTGTCAAAAAATGTTCACGTATCCGCATATCCATTAAACTTTTTTCATCTTCTATTCCAAGCGAAGGGTAACGATTCATCACTTCAGCCCCGAAAAAACCACTTGCTGTTGTTGTTACTGGTTCAATCTTTTTACAATTGGAATACGCTTTAACATTTTTCACACCACATGATGGTGAATTAGATTTGAGTATAAACCCTTCAACATCACCCAATGAGTTAAGGTATGAGTCTGTAACATTTATCATCTCATCAGTGAGGTCATTACCTGTGGAGGTTTGGATTAACCTTTTCCGGTTGGTATCCATGATTATATATATGGGTTTGCGGGGTACTCCCAATCCGATTGCACATTCAGGGCAGACCGGTATAAAATTGATGTAAGGTTTGAGCTTTTTAATGAATGCACTTCTAATTATCTCTCCATTGTATCTGCAAGGACTAAATTCGATGCATTTACTGATAATTATACAGGGTTTGGTAAAATCTTTCAAATTAACCCCTTTTGAAATTTAAATAAATAGAAAAATAAAATTAAAAGGCATATTTTTCATTTATGGGCAAAGAACGCTATAATTTCATCGTTTGCAGAATCTATTTTGCAGAATCCAAATCTTTCAAACTGTACCACAGAATCCACTTCATTTGCAATTCCGTACTCTCCGATTCCTTCGTATTGACCCATAGGTGCCATTACTTTTACAGGTACACCATCTAGAGGGGCCCAGTGGATTATAGGTAGGTTTTCTTTTTTAATCCTTTCTACTGAATCATCGAGGTAGCAAGCTTGAAGTGGATACAAGGAAGTAATCTCAATGTTGTAGAGGTCTTTTAGTCTCAATTTGTCTCCTACACCGAGTTTATTGATATCTTCCTGGCAGACGTAAAGTTTTGACCCTATCTGCAGTTCCCTGTAGCCTTTTTTCTCTCTGGGATGGAGCGGCAGCTTTGCAGTACGGGGTTCACCATCTGTAATCACCAGTTCTACAGGATTCCACACAAAGAAATATCGGTTTGCACTCGAATCAACAAATTTCCTGTTTTCTGCATACAGTGATTCAAGACTTATGCTTATATCTGTTTCTCCAACACCCATATCAATCATGAATTTACGGATGGCTTCCGGATGGATGCCACGTCTTCGAAGAGCTTTGATCGTAGGAAGTGCAGGGTCATCCCAGCCCAGATATTCGCCATTTTCTATTGATTTTCTTATTGAACTGGTACTGAATTTTCCGAATTCGTGTATTTTCACACGTCCCCAATGTGTAGTTTTCGGGTATTCCCAGCCGAAGTATTCGTATATATAACGCTGACGTTTTTCACTGTCTCTTAGGTCTTTACCACGGATAATGTGATTTACACCACATTCATGGTCTTCAATAGCACCCTCAAAATCAAGAAGTGGCCATACCACATATTTACCATCAACTTCAGGACGGGGATGACTGGTTTTAATTATTCTGAAAGCTCCAAAATCTCTAAGAGCCGGGTCTTTATGCTTGATATCAGTTTTTATGCGAAGCACTGCTTCCTTTTCACCGTATTCACCATTTAACATATTGTTCCAGTATTGAATAGTGTTTTCTGGGCTCTGGTTTCTGTGTGGACAGGGTTGTTTGTTATCCTTGTATTTTTTGAAATCGTCACCTTTACAGAAGCAGACATATGCATATCCCATTTCTATAAGCCTTTTTGCATACTCATAATACACAGGTATCTTATCGGAAGCATAAACCACTTTATCAGGCTCAGCACCGAGCCATTTGCAATCTTCAATATACCAGTCATAGGCTTCCATCATGGGGCGTTTTGTCTGGGGGTCGGTATCGTCAAATCGTATGATGAATGTACCATTGTATTTTTTAACATATTCAGAGTTTACTACAATTCCCCGCGTACTTCCCAATGTGGGAGGACCGTTAGGGTTTGGTGCAAAACGCATAACCACTTCTTCGCCTTCTTCAACATCCAGCGGTTTTAATCCTTTGGTGGGTTCTTTTTTGGTGTACAGTTCTTCCAAAAGTTCCGGAGCAATCTTTTCAAGTTCTTCTCTCCAGATTTCAGGATCCCCTTCTGAAACCTCATTTAATACTTCTTCAACCAGGGGTTTGACTTCCTTTGCCATAGGTCGAAGATGCGGGGATTCACTCATCACTCGACCCATAACTGCTCCTGTCTGAGGGGGTTGCGAATATTTAACTGCATTCTGTAATGCATATTTTCTGATTGCCAGTTTATCATCTTCACTTAATGTCATCAACAATCTCCTTGAAGTGGATTGACTTATGATTGAATGTTTTGTTATATCAAAAACAGTTGCGGTGGGATAACATAAAAATTTAGGATTCAGAGTTCAATGGATTCTCTTATCTCTCGGATGCGGGTGGTTTTTTCAAGGATGCCATTGGTTTTTTGTTCAAATTCAGATAAAAAATCTTCGACCATGTCACCTGCCATCGCTCCGTGGACAGAAGGTTTTATAAGGTGTTCCTGTTCAAGTATACGAAGTGAATACCTGACCTTATGAGTGGGCATTTCAGTCTCTTCAGCTAGTCTCAGTATTCCTATAGGTCCTTTTTCTATTACTTTTTTCAGGACCATAAGATGGCGTTCTGTGAGTTCCAGTTCTTTGTTTACCTGATCAAGCAACATTATACTACCTCATTCTTTAAAACCCCTATACCTTCAACTTCTATTTCTAATACATCTCCTTTGTGAATTTCACCTACACCGGGTGGAGTACCTGTGGCTATAATATCACCGGGTAGAAGTGTCATAATATTTGATATAAATTCAATAAGCTGTGGGATACCAAATATTAAATTCGATGTGTTTGAGTCCTGACACAGATTTCCATTTACACGGCATTTGATGTTTGCATTATGGGGTTTGATTTCCTCAGTGGTTGTTATGAAAGGGCCTATTGGTGCGAAAGTATCAAAACTTTTTGCACGGGTCCATTGTCCATCTTGTTTCTGAAGGTCACGGGCGGTAACATCGTTAAGGCAGGTATATCCTGCAATTACATCACTTGCATCATGTCTGTATATATGTTTACATTTTTTACCGATGACAATACCCAGTTCAGCCTCATATTCAATATGTTTACTTGTGTCCGGGTAGATGATTTTGTCGCAGTGACCGATAACAGATGTTGAAGGTTTCAAGAATATAAGGGGTTCATCGGGAATTTTTAATCCAAGTTCGTTTGCATGGTCCTGATAATTTAACCCTATACAGACAATTTTTGAAGGGTTTACTGGTGGAAGTATTTCGGTTTCAGATATTTCACAGGTCAACCCCTCAAAATCACCTTTTCCAGTAACATAACCTTTCTTTACTTCACCATAAAATATGTCATTTTCATATTTGAACCGGCCGAACATGGTATACACATATTGTTAATTATTATTTAATCCTACCTGAATATCAGTATCAAATTTCAAATAACTTTTTATTACATTCTTACAATCTCCGTATGGACCTTTTGGAGAGGGGTTACCATGAATATATTGTATATATATGCGCATCAAGAACCGAAATCACTCAACTCCGCCATGAAAGATACAGCAGTAGCAGCATTCGAGGAAAAAGGAGATAGTATAAAGGTATCAGACCTATATGCACTGGTTTTTAAACCTGTACTGGATGAAAATGATTTTCAGAAAAGGAAGAACCCGGAAAAATTTAATCCATTTGTTGAACAGCTCCATGCTAATAAAACAGACAGTTTTGCACCAGATATCAAGGAAGAGATGTACAAGGTAAACTGGGCAGACATGTTAATTTTCCAGTTCCCCCTGTACTTCACAGGATTCCCTGCTATCATGAAAGGCTGGATTGATCGGGTTTTCACACCGGGATTTGCTTTCAATCCGCTTACAAACAGTGCCTATGACACAGGTCTTTTAAAAGGCAAAAAAGCAATGCTTGTAACAACAACTGGCGCTGATAAAGATTGGTATACCAGTGGCGGAATGCACGGAGATATCGATGAGTTATTGAAAAACATAACCCATTGCACACTGGAATTTGTAGGACTCGAGGTTTTACCCAAACATGTGGTTTATGGGGCAAGCAGTCTGTCCGAAGATGATGGAAAGAAAGAACTTGAAAAGTATAAAGAACGTATACTTTCACTTTAATCATTTTCATGGTGTTTTTGCTTGTGCCTTTCGTAATCCTCTCTTGTAGGGAACGCCATTTGACATACTTTGCATTCAAATCTATTGTCTTCTTTTTTTGATTTGTCTTCCATGTTGTATCTCCACTTATATAATACAGGTTTTCAATTCATTTATTTATCTCTAATTTTTTTCTTTTTTCAACATATTTTGTAACAGTATCAACAAATTCTGCATGACTCCAGGTGAGCGGAGCAACAGATATTGATTCACCTGTTAATGGATGTACTTGTTCAGGCATAATACCTGTTTCCAGTGAACAATCGGCAACCCAGTTAATTAATTCCAGGGCTTTTTCCATCTCATCGAGCACATTGGACTTTGCTATATACCATTTGGCAAGCCATAGAGTGCATGTAATCCAGGGATTTCCTGGGTATTTGTCCGATTTTCTATAATAGTAGTCATTTTCATATCTGGCAACACCACCGCTTTTTCCAACCCAAAGATTGTTTTCAATATTTTTCATTGTTCTGATTACTCTTTCATCATCAGCCGGAAGCATTCCAAATTCAAAAATCCCATAAACACTACTATCTATAGTAAGGTCTACTTTTTTCTGGTTTATATTCTGATTTCTATATTTTATTCCCCTTAAAAAGATACCTTTCTCCCTGCTAAACAGTTCTTTTAATATGGCGTTTCTGAGTGTTAAATACCTGCTGCGACAGATATTGCAGGTATATGTGTCATCAAATAATCCGCTTATATTTTCAGCAGCTGTCAATCCCACATATACGGCAGCTGAAGTGAATGTAAAGATGCCTCTCCTTTCTTCCCAGAGGTCAAAACTTTCTCGCGGGAGGGAGTTGGGGTATCTGTAATCATCCATGAAGAATACGGCTTTTTTAACCAGTGGTTCATATAGTTCTTTTATGAAGTCCAGGTCTTTTGTGACTTCATAATATTTCCAGAGTGCATATATAACCAGACCGGTTTCATCCTCTTGGATGGGTAATGCTGGTTTCCCGTCTTCAACCCATGGATGCCAGCTACTGCCAAGTGTTTTATCTGGGTTGTATTTATGGAGCATACATCCCTTCCACCAGAGGACATCCCTGCAGAATCTGAAAAATGGTTTTGTAAATTCAGCAAATCCTGCATTTATTAGGGCAATGGCAACAAGCGCTCCGTCTCTGGACCACATGTAACTGTAGGAATCTCTATTGAACTGCAGATTGTCGGAATCATTTGCTGCAATAATAGCACCATTGATATCAAACTGGGTTTTTATAATTAAGAGGGACCTTTTGTAAAGGGTAGCAAGCCTGGAATCAAGATTTGAAAGGTCTGTAGTTGTATGGTTAACCCATGACCGCTGACATCCTTCGGCATGATTAAACAGTTCCTCGGGTCCCTCATCCATAAGGTAATCATGTAATCGATACACATCATCAAAATTATTCCCTACAGTAAAATAATAGTATACAACCTTGGAAGAAAGACTTGGGATATTAAGAGATAATCCAATGGTTGAATCCACTGAACCCTGAGACACCGGGTTTTTTGACAATACACCATCTTCAGCGTCCTTGAATGTCCCTTCAAGAGAACCGGTTTCAGATTCACCAATAGCATAATCTTCTATATCACTGGTAAACCCTTCTTTTTTGTTTGATTTCAGGGCACCGATTAAAAAATATCTTGACCTCTTGTAATGCACTATTACATTGTGGTCCATCTGATACACTGCGGTATCACCTATACCTGTTCCGTAGAGATGGAAATCCTGATTAAAAAAGAGGCGGATATTCCTTTTATAATTGCGATTGTTTTTAACAGTTATTTTTCTCAGGAATATGTTATCTTCACAGTATACGTTTTCTTCAAGGATTAGCTCTATATCAAGGTCTCTATTTACCGCTTTATTTTCTGTAACAAGGGTATCGTTTTTATAGGCAGTATTCCTGTGCCATCTATCTTCATTTATCCAGGTGATTTCACCATCAACAAATAAACCGATTCTGTGTGCATGACCCAGCACATGGTTTTCCAGTCCCACATACGGGTAGTATATATCTCTTACCTGAAACCATTTATCAATATTAACCAGCAAAGACTGATTACCCAGAACAATATGTCGTGTCATTTTCCCCTGACAGACTTTTGGGCTAATTGTTATTTATAATTTGTTTTCTTAAGGTATCGTTTTAACAATTGTTAACGCTTTGAAATAAGATATATATGTGGTGACACAAATCTATACTTGAATTGAATACACATAGAAATAGAGGATTTTGATAACCTGTCGACTGAAAAAAACAAAGCGTTACTCCTTCATATAGTTAAAAAAGGCTGGCATCCAACTGTAATAAGAGAATATTTTGCTCCTGATTATTTAATTTATTTTGGACGGGATAGCATTAACCGTGACGATTTAATCGAATTCATGGAAATGTTGCATTCAGCCTTAATGGATCTGCGGTTTACAGCTGATGATATTATTGCTGAAGGTGATAAAGTAGTCACCCGATGGACAGCAATCGGAACACATCAGGGAGTGTTTCAGGGAATACAGCCAACAGGAAATCAGGTAGTTTTCACAGGAATAACTATCAGTCGGATTAAAAACGGAATTATTGTTGAGGATTGGGAAGAAGTAGACCAGCTAAATTTTACCCAGCAATTCGGAGTATTCCCTGATATTTAATATCATTAAATACTGGTTCTCTTACCACTGGCATCTCTTTTATATACTCCAAATTCTGAGTCCACGAGTTGGGTTCCTTTTAAAACAGGTCCATCCTTACAGACTCTTAATCCCCTCGAATCCATACAGCATGCTCCACAGATACCAATACCGCATTTAAAGTACCTGTGAAGGTTAAATTCGGTTTTCTCAAGGACATCCTCTGTATTTTGCAATATATCAAAGATACAATCCATCATAACTTCAGGCCCACAGATATATATTCTATCGTATTCAGAAAGGTCAACATTTACCATTACATCAGTCACGAAACCCTGTGTACCGGATGAACCATCGTCTGTGGTGATGTATAATTTACCTGTATTGGAAAATCGTTTTTTAAATATCAATTCACTGGAACTGCGGGCACCAAGTATGGTGGTAACATCTGTCCCCAGTTCCATTGCATATTCTGCCAGTGGTGCCAGTGGAGCAGCACCTAATCCTCCAGCCACGATTAATATGTTCTCGTCTTTACCAGGCAGGGTAAAACCCTTTCCAAATGGACCTCGGATGCCTAATGTATACCCTTTTTCCAGTTCAAAAAGCCTGGATGTTGCATCTCCTACCTTCTGCACGGTGATTCCGTTGGAGTATGACAGTGCCATTGGTATTTCATCCACACCATGTATCCAGACCATTACAAATTGACCTGCATTCACATCAAAATATCTATTGAAGAAAAAAGTCCTTGTTGAAGGCGATTCCTGAACTATATCGATTAATCCTGTGTTTATTGGATACATAAAACATCAATCCATTTTATGGGCAAGTCCTATAATCTCGTCTATATCTGAGTATTCATTTGAATATAGGTAGTTTTCAATCCCTGATGATATTGAATTAAATACCTCCAGACTCTGTGATACTGCAGAACCTACCTGTACAGCACTTGCACCCGCCATAACCATTTCAACCGCGTCCTGCCAGGAGGAAATACCACCTACACCAATAACAGGAATTTCAAGTGAGGCATACAGGTCGTAGACACATTTAACAGCAATCGGTCTTATAGCCTGACCCGAAAGTCCGCCGTATCTATTACCAAGAATCGGGTAACCGGTATTAATATCAATTGACATGCCTCTTACGGTATTTATTGCAACAACGGCATCGGCTCCCCCTCTTTGTGCAGCTTTGCCTATTTCTACAATATCTGTTACATTGGGTGTAAGTTTGACCCATACCGGAACATCTACCGCATCACATACACTTGAGGTTATACCTTCTACCAGACACGAATCACAGCCAATCGTAGCACCATAACCTTCAGCATGAGGACAGCTAACATTCAATTCAAAACCATCTGGATTTGCAGAACTTAATCCTTCTGCAACTTCCACAAATCCTTCTAAATCACCTGCGAAAATACTTGCAATAACAGGAACCGAAGTGTTGACTTTTACAGTTTCAAGTTCCTGAAGAAAATCCGAATAGGAAGGGTTGGGAAGTCCCATAGCATTCAGGAATCCATTTTCCAGCTCTACCATAGTGGGATTCGGGTGCCCTTTTTTCGGGACAGGTCCTATGGATTTTGTTACCACCGCACCGGCACCATTGTCTACCATCCGTGTCAGCGATGAACCAGTAGTACCCATGATGCCAGATGCCAGTATTACAGGATTTTCCGGTTCAGGGGTGAGAATCTTTTCTGTGACCATGCTAACCAGTTATTCCACATTTGCCATTTTATCAAGTGCTTCCTGGACCAGTTCTTTACCGCCTTTGCGAACTAGTTCCTGTCCAAGTTGATTCGCTTCTTCTCTATAATTGTCAGCTGATATTAAATCATCAACTGCAACATAATGGGAACCATCCAGAGCCAGTACTTCGGAGCGTACATGTATTTTGTCATTATCGACAAATTCAGCATACGCACCTATTGGGACTATGCACCCTCCGCCAACATTACCAATCACTATGCGTTCAATTTCTGTTTCGATTTTTGTTTGCGGATGGTTGATATGTGAGACGATATCCTCGGACTCATCACCGTATTTTGCAACCACTGCGATAACACCCTGATTGGCGGAAGGACAGAAATTATCTGTGTCAAGCTGATGCACCGGAAGATCCCAGCCCATTCGTTTCAATCCTGCCTCAGCAAGTATAATTCCATCAAATTTTCCTGATTCCAGTTTTGTAATACGGGTGTCGATATTACCTCTGAGGCTCTGCACATCAAACTCAGGTCGGTACCGCAAGACCTGGGATTTCCTGCGAAGGGAGGTTGTACCGATAACAGCACCATCGGGCAACTCATCCAGTGTCGACCCATCTCTTGTAAGCAGTGCATCAAAAGGGGAATCACGCTCAAGTGCCGCTGCAGTGGGCAATTCATCAGGACGTTCCGTTGGAAGGTCTTTCATGGAATGCACTGCTATATCGATTTCTCCGGAAAACATCCTTTCATCAATTTCCCGGACAAATGCACCTACACCACCCAACTCATGGAGGGGGCGGTCCGTAAAAGAGTCTCCAGATGTTTTTATTATTTTAAGAGTTGTATTAACACCCAAACTTTTCAACATCTGTGAAACTCTTTTTGTCTGTGCAAGTGCAAGGGAACTTCCACGGGTACCAATTATAATGTCCATCTGATAATATTCTCCTCTATAATTAGGAATGTTTCAGGTTGTTTTCATAGGCATTAAGCAGTTTCTGGATATCTGAATCATCATGAGCATATGATAGGAAATTCGTTTCAAACTGAGACGGTGGCAGGAAGATTCCATCATTAAGCATTCGTTTGAAGAATTCAAAATATCCTGATTTATCACATTTCTGAGTTTCCTGATAGTTGTTGGGGGCATTTCCAAAGAATACCTTGAACATGGAAGAAATACCTGAAACTTCATAATCCAGCCCTGCATCAGATATAATATCTGTCATACAGGAGCGTAGTTCATCACCCTTTTTATTCAGGGTTTCATGGACGTTTTCATTTTCAAGAAAATCAATAGTAGATATTCCAGCTGCAAGTGTAGCCGGGTTTCCGCTAAAGGTGCCTGCCTGATATACATTTCCGTTTGGTGCAATCATATCCATAATTTCGCGTTTCCCACCGAAAACACCGACAGGCATACCACCACCTACAATCTTTCCAAGGGTAGTCATATCAGGAGTGATATTGTAATACTCCTGTGCACCGCCCATGGCAAGTCTGAATCCGGTTATGACCTCATCAAAAATCAGCACCATATCGTTCTCCTGGGTTACCTTACGAACTTCTTTCAGGTAATTTTCTTTCGGTAGAATGGGTCCGATGTTCCCCATGACAGGCTCCATTATAACAGCAGCCATGTCATCTTTATTTTTTTCGATAAGTTCTGTCATAGTTTCGATATCATTAAATGGAGCCTGTAGAGTGTGTTTTGTAACTTCTTCAGGCACTCCTTTTGAATTGGGTTTGCCAAGAGTTGTAGCACCGGAACCTGCTTTTACAAGTACAGCATCATGTGTTCCATGGAATCCGCCTTCGATTTTTAAAATCTTGTTCTTCTCAGTATATCCGCGTGCAGCACGTATAGCACTCATGGTGGCTTCAGAACCTGATGATACAAATCTTAACATGTCCATGCTTGGATACACATCTGTTATCTTCTCAGCAAGTTTGACTTCGTTCTCAAGAGGAGTTCCGTACAGCCATCCGTTTTCCAGCTGTTCAGCCAGTGCCTGTTTAATTTTTGGATGAGCATGTCCAAGCAAGTTGGGTCCATAGGCCATACAGAAATCAATGTATTCATTCCCATCCACATCTTTTATTCTGGAACCTTTCACAGACTCGGTATAAAACGGATAGGGATTTATAGCACGAACAGGACTGCTTACACCACCCGGTATAAGTGTTTTAGCTTTTTCATATAATTGCTCTGATTTTGTATTTTCTCCTGTCATTGGAATCACCTGTAATTTATATTGTAACTGGTACCAATCATGATGTGATTATATATAAAATTGCCAATGTTTCATTTTAGAAGTCTTGCCATATCCTTGGCAAAATAGGTGAGAACCATATCCGCACCGGCACGCTTGATGGACGTGATTGATTCAGATATTATTTTATTCTCATCCAGCCATCCATTCTGTGCGGCAGCTTTAACCATGGCGTACTCCCCGCTTACATTATAAGCGGCGGTTGGCATTTCAAGTTCATCCTTGACACGGTAGACTATATCAAGGTAAGGAAGTGCGGGTTTGACCATTACTATGTCAGCTCCTTCTTCAATATCCAGTTCTACTTCACGAATAGCTTCATTGGAATTGGCAGGGTCCATCTGATAACTCGAACGGTCACCAAAGGAATAACCGGATTCTGCCGCATCTCTGAACGGACCATAGAATGCTGAAAAGTATTTGGCTGCATAGGACATGATTGGTATGTTTACAAAATTGTTGTTATCAAGTTCTGTTCTGATGGCTTCAACCATACCATCCATCATCCCTGATGGAGCAACCATATCTGCTCCAGCTTTAGCGTGGCTTACAGCGGTTTTCCCAAGCAACGGCAGAGTCGGGTCATTCAAAATCTCTTCACTCCCATAATCCACAACACCACAATGTCCATGGGCCGTGTACTCACACAGGCAGACGTCAGTGATTATTGCAATATCACTGCTTGAGAGTTCGTTGCGAATTTCTCTGACAGCACGCTGTACAACCTCATTATCACCCCATGCAGAACTCCCGGATTCATCCTTGTTGGATGGGACACCAAATACCATTATCGATGGTATTCCAAGGTCTGATATCTCCTTTACTTCATCTGCAGTGTATTCAACCGGTAATTTATACACTCCTGGCATTGATGGTACTTCCAGTGGTGTATCAATATTTTCATCAACAAAAACAGGACATATCAGGTCATCTGCAGTAATTGCTGTTTCACGTACAAGATTTTGTATTTTGCCATGTCTTAATCTTCTCATCCGGACATATGGAAACATATTAACCATCTCATATTGTTTGAATTTCTGTAATTATTTTTTCGAATCAAGATTGAACAATTGGGACGCAACATCCATCAGTTCATCTTCATCATTTTCGGCTGCTCTTCTAAGCTTTTTTGTGGGTTCTGCAAGAATTTTGTTAACTATTGAATGTGTAAGGTCATCCAGTACTTCGGATTCGATATCACCTATTGTATGGTAGGAACTTAAGCGGTTAATTGCACGCTGTTTTTCTCTTTTGCGTACATTATGAACCTGTCCATATAACTGTGAAATCAACCCATCAGCTTTCTGGCGTTTGTACTGGGTAGTGAGTAATGTGAATTCTTCATCGATCATAACTTCTGCCTTCTTTGCCTCACCCCTTCTCATTTCCATATTTTTCTCATTTATCCTGCGAAGACTGTCAATATTGTGCAGTTTCACATGAGATATATCCGAAACCTCTGGCTCAATATCCCTGGGGGTAGCAATGTCTATCAGAAGTAGTTCTTTGTCCCTGTTTTCCATCGCTTTTCCTATAGTGGATTTTCTCAGCACGTAATGGGGCGCAGCAGTTGCACTTATAACCACGTCAGCGTTTTTGACACATTCATCGATATTGTCAAATAATACCGCATCTCCTCCAATCTCTTCAGCAAGCTGTTTGGCGGTTTCAAAGGTTCTGTTGGCAAGATATACGACTTCCATATCTTTATGAGCAAGAGCCCTTGTGACAAGTGTTCCCATTTCTCCGGTACCTATAACAAGGATTTTTTTACCGGTTAACCCTCCGAGAATTTCTTCAGCAAGATCGACAGCAGCAGAACCGATAGATACAGAGCCTTTATTTATTCGGGTTTCAGTACGAACCCTTTTTCCAACCTGTATGGCTTTAGAAAACGCAGTATCAAGCGCAGGACCAATGGTGCCCACGTTTTTGGCAGTAACATACAGGTCCTTTACCTGTCCAAGTATCTGATCTTCTCCAACAATCATGGATTCAAGACCTGAAGCTAGTCTCAAAAGATGTTTGAGTGAATCTTCATGGTCATAAAACTCTACTATATGGGATGAAGCACCCATCTCCTTGGCGAAATGAAACAACACACTGCTTGCTTTCGGGGATACAACATAAACTTCCACCCTATTACATGTTTTCAGCACTGCACATTCATGGACGTGCTCATGGGAGTAGAGGGATTTCAACACATATTCTATATCTCCGTGCCATGCTTTTTCCATTTCCTCGATACTTGCTTTTGTATGGGTAATCACCATACTTGATATCTGCTGCGTCACTGAGATCCTCCAGATAAAAAATAAATGCAGTTAACATGGGATTTAAAACCATTTAATTAATCTTTTTTACTTCTGCCGGACTGTTCTTCTACTATATTAAATGCGATATTATACGCTTTTTCATAGGAATCAGAAAGTGCTATCCATACTGAATCATCTTCCATGATTTTCCAGAGGATTTCTTTTCGTTTTTCTTGGTCTGGTACTACTTCTTTCAGGTAGGCGCGTATATCGTTTTGTATTTTTGACATTTCGCTGTACTGTGGAGTTATTACCTGTTCAATATTTTCACGGGTAAACTTTGAAAGAGCGGGACTCGAACCAAGGGTAGATATCCCTATTGTCAGGTCCCCTCTTTTAATAACGGATGGTACAATCACATCACCGATGTCATCCACCTGATTGACAAAAATATTCTTTTTATTTGCAATTTCTGTAATCCTATCATTCAACTGTTTATTGTTGGTTGCGGGGATTACCATAAACGAGCCCAAAATTAAGCCTGTTATTTCGGAATCACTGAGTGAATTGATATTTGATGATATTAATTTGATGTATCCTTTATCTTCAAGTTCTCTCATTCTGGGTGTAAATGAGGTGCTTACAACAGCTGTATCGGTATATGTTGAAAAAAGTAGGGCTTTACGTTCACCCACAGAACCGGCTCCAAAAATCACTATTTTCCTGTTACTCAGGTCAATCATCAGTGGGATGAAGTTTTTGTCAGTGGTCATTTTATCGTTGTTTATTATAACCGTACACCGGTTTTTTTGAATTCGTGCTCACTGAACAGGAGTTTGTAATCAGTTATCCCTGTGGCTCTGGAAATTTCTTCAGCTACATTTTCACAGTCTTTTCTGGTGTAAGAGTGTACCATTGCGAACAAATTATAGGGCCAGTCCGGATACCGCGGACGCTCATAACAATGGGTCACTTCTGAAAAACCCGCCATCACGGCACCCACTTCTTCGACCCTTTCATCAGGCACATTCCAGATACACATGGCATTGGCGGTAATACCTATTGCTCTATGACCTATAGATGCGCCGAATCTTCTTATTATACCTTTATTTTCCATTTCCTTTATAATGTTGACAACTTCTTCCTCGGTTATATCAAGATAACTGGCTATATAGGCAAACGGTGAATGGGTAAAAGGTATGCCGTCCTGTGTAAGTCTGATTATTTTTGTATAAATGTCACATTTGTAACCAGTGTTAGAAGGTATTATTTCAGAATCTTCATCTGACATCAAATTTCACCCCAATCTTGAAAAGGCGTTTTGTGGGTAAATTTATAAGTGGGCAACCGGTCTCATGTCTGATTTCATCAAGGATATCATCCAGTCGATTCTGATTTGATGCTGAAACTGTGAACCAGAGGTTGTATTTTGCAGGGCGAAGATAGTTGTGTGATACTTCAGGGTACTGGTTGATGAATTCAGCTATCTCTGAAATACGGGATTCAGGTGCTTTTACTGCAACAAGTGTACTTATTCCGCCTGTTTTTCTGGTGTTGATTATCGGACCGATACGTCTGACTGCTCCTTTATTGCGGAGGTTATCCAGTCTCTTTAAGACCTCATCTTCACTTATGTTTAGTTTTTCTGCCAGTTTTTTATAGGGATGTATATCAAGAGGAAAATCCAGCTGTATTTCATTCAGGATTTTTTTATCGGTTTCATCCAGTTGAATCATTTGGATACCTTTGATTTTTGTTTTGGGTTGTAAATACAATACGGTTCTTCATCCAGATAATCCCCGGTTTCAGCATATGCACGTGCCCTGCAGCCACCACAAATTTTTTTGTATTCACACACACCACATTTACCTTTCAATTTACTGGAATCACGAAGGTCGTTGAACACCTTTGAATTGTTCCATATATCTTTAAAACTCTGTTGTCTCAGGTCACCAGCAAGTGCCGGTAAATATCCACATGGATATACTTCACCTCTGCTGGATACGAAACAAAATCCAGTACCACCAAGACAACCTTTTGTCATAGCATTATATCCGTCATTTTCAAAGGAAAGTTTTCTGCCATTTTTCTGTTCGCGTTGAATTACGACTCTGAAATATTGGGGGGCACATGTAGCTTTTAATTGTATAGGTGAGTATTTCTGTTGTTCATAAAACCAGTTAAGGACCTTTTCATATTCCTCAGGAGGTATTTCATCCTCTTCAATCTCTTTACCTCTGCCGGTGGGTACCAGCATGAAGATGTGTAGGGCTTCAGCCCCTATATTTTTTGTGAACTCAAAAATATCTGGAATCTCCTGGATATTGCGTTTTGTAATGGTAGTGTTAATCTGTACACCTATGCCTATTTTTTTGAAAATTTCAATTCCGTTTAATGCGCCTTTAAAAGCACCAGGCAATCCCCGAAAACCGTCATGTGTGTCAGAGGTTGCACCATCGATACTAATGCTCACCCTCTGTACACCGGATTGTTTCAATTTTTCAGCAATATCAGAAGTAACCAGTGTTCCGTTGGTGGCCATGACGACCCTTAGTCCTTTTTCTGTTCCATAACTGGCAATTTCGAAGATATCATCACGGATAAGTGGTTCTCCACCACTTAATATAAGAATGGGACTACCAATATCTGCGATTTCATCGATAAAATGTTTTGATTCATTTGTTGTCAATTCATCACTGTCAACTTCTGAGGTTGATGCGCCTCTACAATGGGCGCATGATAGATTGCAACTTTTCGTAAATTCCCATGCAATAAGCTTTGGTGGTTGTGCCATATTACCATTTATTGAGTATTTTTCGTAATAATTTAAAATTAATCCCGCAGGATTCTTATATTAGTCCTTAATTCACATTCAATTTGTTTAAATAAGATGTGTTAGATAAAATATAACCTATATTAATAGTTATGTTGCAACTTTGAAAATTGAAATTTACTGTCTATAATATTAGTACTGCAAATTATTAAATCCAATTTATATAACACAAATGCAAATGGTATTATTATAATGAATGCATTGTATGTAGCGTTCACAATTACATGGGTAACAATTTTAATATATGTACTATACCTGATACGAACACGTGTGAATCTAAGACGCGAACTTAAACGATTAAAAAAACATCAATAAATGGTATATATATATGTACAAAAGCAAAAAGATACTGACAGCAATCATCTTTATCACAATTGTGGCGATTGTTGGACTATGGAATGTGGATTTTTCAAATGGGTACCTTATGGTGTCGGAACTCAAATCAAATTCTGAAAATTATATAGGTGATAAGGTTGATACAATGGGTACCATTAAAAACGGAACGCTTAATAATACACCTGAATCCACAAATTTTGTTCTAAAAGATGCAGAAAACAATTCATATCAAATCTATATCGAGTATACCGGGGATTTACCTGCAAATCTGGCGGAAGGGAAAAATGTCAGTTTAAGCGGAACAATGATAAATGATAAGAAAATCAAAGCAAATGAAATTGTCATGGGATGTCCGTCTAAATATAAAGAAAAAACCAGTAATTGAATATTGACTTTCAAAATAAATGAGGGCGCTTGATGAATATTGAACAATGGGATGAATATGTATGCATTACAGACGCCATGAATGAACTAATCGAGAATCTTGATGATTCATCCCAAATGAAAAATGTCGTAAGCCATGTTTGTAATTACGGCGGCAAAAGGATTAGACCTATCATATTGATGCTTTCATCTGAAATATGCGGAGGCGATTCGAAGGACAGTATCAATGCGGCACTTTCGGTTGAACTGATGCATTCCGCATCGCTTATTCATGATGATTTGATAGATGGTGGTATCATCCGCAGAGGCGTGTCATCAGCACATAAAAAATTTGGCCATTCAGCAGCCATGCTCTGCGGTGACTTTTTAATATCCAAATCCATCGAACTTATGTCTGCTTATGGTCAGAAGCCGATTACTGAATTCGGTCAGGCTGGAATGTCAATGGCACAAGGAGAAACCATTGATATAGGTAGTGAAGATTCAGGGTTTGAAGAAGTTAATTATTTTGATTGTATTTACAAAAAAACTGCTTCGCTCTTTGCTGCGAGTGCATCCATTGGGGCATATATTGGAGGGGCAGATGATGAAACAGCTCATAAATGCAGGTTGTATGGAGAATACATGGGAACAGCATATCAGATTGTCGATGACCTGCTGGAATATTTACATGAACTGGATGACAAAAGTTCAACCCGCAAATCAATAACACTTCCGCAGATATATACAAAACAAATGTCTCATGATGAAGCGGTAAAAAAAACAATAGATAAAGTTGAAGAATACGTGGGTCAGGCGAAAGGTATCATCGAGGCTTTTGAGTCAGAAAACGGTAATAATAAATTGATACAGATAACCAACCATATAACAATAGATATGCTTCCTGAAAATCATTTTTAAACCAGTTGTTAATATCAGGTGTAATATGCGAGTATACGATAAACCAACAATTAAAGTAAATGCAACTGTTAAAAATAACAGAGTTGCACTTGATTCAGAAGGTACTTTCTCACCGATTGTCAGGCCGATTCTGACACATATTAATGACGTTTTCCGGGAAGAAAAACCCGTATCCTTTGATGAGGACAGGATAATATTTTCAACGTGGCTCCCTCCAATACCCAGTGATATTTTTGGCAGGGTTGTCAATTCTCAGATAGGTTCCGTTTTCAAAAGGCGCATACCTGATCAGTTTTCAATTGGAATAACAATGCGTTGTCCTAATAATTGTATACACTGTGGAGCGGCTGACGTAGTGGCAAATCCTGAACTTTCATTGGATGAAATAAATGATGTAGTATCCCAGTCCATTGACCTTGGATCGTATCTCATTTCGTTTGACGGAGGAGAAACCATGCTTCGAAATGATCTTGAAGACATGGTGGAAAATGTTGATAAAAACCGTGCGATAGCAACTGTTTTCACATCAGGATACGGCTTGACCGAACAACGAGCATTGAGCCTTAAAAGTGCCGGATTATATGCAGTAAGGGTGAGTTTTGACAGCCCGTTTGAAGAAGTGCATGATAAAGTGCGCGGCAGAACTGGAGCATATCAGGACGCTATAAATGCTGTAAAAAACGCAAAATCAGCGGATATACTTACTGATATGTTTGTGGTGGTTTCACCGGATAACATTGAAAACCTCTGTGATTTTTATAATCTTGCTGTGGAATTGGGTGTGGATGAAATATCGTTCTATGAAATAGTGGCTGTTGGAAGATGGCTCCATCAGGAAGACCAGGTTTTAAATGATAGAGATGTATCACGCCTTGAAACCTTCCAGAAGAATATGAACGAAAAATCAGATGGTCCAAGAGTTACTGCGTTTCCTTATTTTATGGGTCCGAAGCAGTTTGGCTGCTTTGCAGGGCGTCGGTGGGTTCATGTAACGTCAGCA
The DNA here is from genome assembly GCF_046546175.1 of Methanohalobium sp. NCBI lineage: Archaea > Methanobacteriati > Methanobacteriota > Methanomicrobia > Methanosarcinales > Methanosarcinaceae > Methanohalobium > Methanohalobium sp. The sequence continues at coordinate 25,682 of NZ_JBKGYF010000006.1, forward strand.
GGTGATGTGCTGCCTTGTGCCTATACACCTCTTTCATTTGGAAATATACGTGAAGATAGGCTTAAAGAAATATGGAAACGAATGGGCAAACATTCTGCTTATAAAGGTCAGGCTGATTATTGTATGATGAGGAATCCAGAATTCAGGAAAAAATACATTCATACAATACCGGAAAATATACAGATGCCCTATAGAGCCGATAAAAATTGGTGAGGATTTTCAAATGACATAAAATTTATATTTTATAAATAAACACATGGTACTAATCCAAAAACCGCTCTTCAATGATACAGGTGTATTGAGCCATTTTTATACAACATCGGTAATAAATGATAAATCATTAAAAATATCAATAACAGGAGAATTTAAACCGAATAACTTATATTCAGGTTTACTATTTAGGATAGATAACTATTTAGAATACAAAATAGCAAAAGAGGATTTGCATGGCCAAAGATGACGTCTTATTGAAGATCAAAGAGGCAGAACAAAGTGCGAAGAAAACTGTGGAGGAGAGCGTTAAAGAAAAAAATGAACGCATATCCAATGCAAAGGCCGAAGCTGATGAAATAATCAAGCAGGCCAAAAAAGATGCTGAAGAATCTGCTGAGAATTCGTACAGATCTGCAGAAGATAAAATACGGGCTGAGAGTTCAAAGATAGTCGAAGACGGAAAAAAAGAGGCCGAATCAATCAAACAGAAGGCTCGAGAGAATGAAGATGAAGCTGTTAATTACTTAATTAAAGAGTTCGAGAGGGCAATCACAAATGCTTGAACCCAAACCAATGAGCCGGGTAATTGTTGCAGGCCATAAAAATATAATGCAGGACACTATAGAAGCACTACATAGTCTCAATGTGTACCACATTGAAGATTATAATGAAGAAGAGCCTGGCCTGGAAATTGGTAATCCTTTCGAGAGTGCAGAAGATGTATCCAAAAAACTTGTAAAAATTAGATCGCTTTCCAATTACCTTGGTGTCAAAGGTAATGGTAACGTAAGAGAAGATTCAGACAAGGTCTGGAACAACCTCGATGACAGGTTAAATGAGCTCGATAACAAAGTTTCTGAAAAAACAAAAGAAAAAAGTGAACTGGATGGTAAATTAAAGGATATTGAAAACCTTAAAAAGGATTTACTTCCACTTTCCAATATACCTCTTGACCTTGACCTTTACAGAGGTTATGAGAACATATCGGTTTTTGCAGGAACTATAAAGGGAAGTTTAGAAAACCTTGAAACCGATGTTTCTAGCATAACCAATATTTATGAAATCTGGAAGGATCCGGAATGGAATTCTATAGCGTTATTTGTTTCCAACGATTACGCAGGTCAGGTATCAGAAACGTTATCTGGTTATTCGTTCAAAGAGTTCAGAATACCTGAAATGAGTGGTGTTCCAAAGGATATACTTTCAAAGGCTGAAGAGGATATACAATCATTCGAGAATCAGATTGAATCCATAGACCAGGAAATCGAATCTATCAAAAAACAGTATTCCAGCTTTATACTTGCAAGTGATGAATTACTCTCGATAGAAGCTGAAAAGGCAGAAGCACCATTACGAATGGCCACATCTGATAATACATTCGTGGTTGACGGATGGATTCCAGATGATGAGTATGAGACAATGGTGCAGAGCCTTGATAAATCTACCAATGGCCATGCTTACGTTTCCAAACTGGAAACAGTAGATTCCAATGAACATGAAGAACATTCCGAAGAAGTAACACCTCCTACAGAATACAATAATTCTAAACTATCAAAGCCTTTTGAAACAGTTATGGATCTGTATTCGCGTCCACGATACAAGGAGCTGGACCCAACTAGTCTGATATTTGTCGCATTACCTCTGTTTTATGGGATGATGCTTGGAGACGTAGGTTATGCCCTTGTGCTTCTTGGTGTTGCCTTTGGAATCAAGAAATTTGTCAACATGGAGTCTCTAAATCCTGTGATGAATGTATTGATATATTGTCAAATATTCAGTTTTATATTCGGTATTCTCTACGGAGAAGTCTTCGGTATTTCACTGGGAACTACACATGCAGGTGTGCCCCCTTGGTCACCAGAACCTCTTTATGAGATGTTTGGTGTGACTTTTGCAGGTGACGGACACGGGACATTATCAGGATTAATACCCGGTTTTGAAACCATCTATCTGTTTGAATTCCCATTTACCAACGAAATGGTATCATTCCCATTCCACAGGCCCGATGCAGTACTGACATTAATCGTTTTGACTGCTATACTGGGAGTCATTCAAATCAACCTTGGATATGTACTGGGAATGGTTAATGTATACCGCAACCATGGAATAGTGGACGCAATACTCGAAAAAGGAAGCTGGATAATAATAGAATTGGGTGTTGTACTGGCGGCACTTGGATTTCTGGAATACACACCTACAACAATATTAGGGCTTGCAGTATTTGTAATTGGATTTGCAATGCTTTTCAAAGGAGAGGGTGTAAAAGGAGCAGTAGAGCTTCCATCGCTCCTTAGCAATGTACTATCATACGCACGTATTGCCGCAGTAGGACTATCTTCAATCTATATAGCTTATATTGTCAACGAAATAGCATTTGTGATGTTAAAACCTGATACATCTATATTGTTGGCAATCTTCTCAATAATCGTGTTTATATTCGGACATGCTCTTAATACATTACTGGGTGTCATTGCCCCCGGTTTACAGGCACTCAGGTTGCAGTATGTCGAATTTTTTACAAAATTCTATGAAGGCGGGGGCAAAAAATACAGTCCGTTTGGACATATAAGAAAATATACAGAATAAGTATACAAAAAGGAGGAATAATATAATGGCAGCAGAAGAATTCGTAATGATGGACCCAGCAGGATATAAAGCAATAGGAGCAGGAATAGCAGTCGGACTGGCAGGTATTGCCACTGGGATTGCAGAAAAAGATATAGGTAGTGCAGCAGTGGGAGCAATGGCTGAAAACGAAGCACTTTTTGGTAAAGGTCTGATTCTGACTGTTATTCCAGAAACCATTGTCATTTTCGGTTTAGTAGTTGCTTTAATTGTTGGTGCTTAATCGACTGATATAAACCGTAAATTAAATTAAAAAATTAAAGAGCATTCAACTTTTCTGCTCTTTAATTTATTAGGGTGTGAGAGTATGGGTCTGGAAACAGTAGTAAATGATATCATGGATGTTGCACAAGCCGAAGCGGCCCAAAAAAAAGAAGAAGCTGATACTGAAGCATCTCAAATCATCGAAGATGCCAAAGAAAGGGCAAAAAAAATTAAGGGTGACCGTCTGGCAGAAACTGAAGTTAAAATTGAAAGGTTAAATAAACAGGAAATTTCCAGCGCGAACCTGGAAGTTAAACGAATCAAACTTAATGCACGCAAGGAAATACTTGAGGAAGTATACAACAAGGCGTTTGAATCAGTATCAAATTTATCTCCACAAAAAAATGAAGAGCTGCTTAAAACACTTTTAGATAAATACGAAGAATATGGTGCTAAAATTTATTCAAATAAAGAATCTGAAGAGATTGTAAAAAAATTATCGTCTCTGGAATACGCTGGAAACATTGCTTGTATCGGTGGTATAGTTATTGAGAACAGTGACGGAACAGTCAGCCTGGATTATACGTACGATACGATATTAAAAGGCGTTTATGACCAATCTTTAAAACAAATATCTGATATCCTATTCGGGTGATCTCCATGCAACTTTTTCCTAAATTAAGGCGTAAAGGTAGAGGGGAAAACCTTCGAAATTCAAATTATTCGTATGCTTGTGCACGCGTTCGTGCAATGAAAAGCAAATTGTTACCAAAGGATACCTATTCCAAAATTCTAAACATGGGTATAGACCAAATAACCAAAACCATCGAAGAATCTGAATACAAACAGGATATTGATATCTTAGCAAGGGAATACAGTGGAGTAGATTTGATAGAACATGCACTAAACCGCAACCTTGCAGTGACTTTCACTAAAATTTTGGATATATCCGAAGGTGAACCTAACTATCTTTTAGGCAAGTACCTCAAAAAGTATGATATATGGGGTATTAAAACAATTTTGCGTGGGAAATACTACAACGCATCACCTGAAGAAATTAAGGAAAATTTAATTTCAGCCGGTAAATTTAGTTATGAATTTTTATCAGAACTTGCTCGTAAAGATTCATATACTGATGTTATATCAGCACTGGAAAATACAGATTATTATCCAATATTGAAACAATATGACGGTACTAATTTGACAGATATTGAAAATAAACTGGAAAAGGAGTATTATAAAGACCTTTTCATATCAGTACATGAATTAAAATCTAAAAGCAGCAAAATATTTGCCGATTTCGTGGGAACTGAAATCGATATTAAAAATCTGAGGACATTGTTCAGATTGAAAATGTCAGGTGTTAATCCGGATGAAATCCGGGAATTGATGATTGAAGGTGGACACAGACTTAAAATGAAAGATATTGAAGGTTTATTGCCCCTTTCATTCGAAGATTTCTTAAGTGCAATTGATAAGTATTCGTATTGGTACAATTTTTCGGATGTAGTAAGTTCTGATATGGAATCTTTGATAGACCTTGAAACCCAACTTCTAAAACAAAATGTTAAATTTGCATCTAGTATATCGCATGTTTATCCGCTTTCAATAGTTCCAATCATGGATTACATTTTAAACAAAAAGGTTGAAGTTGATAATCTGAGGATAATCATCCGGGGTAAAGCAGCAGGTCTTGAAAAAGAAGTAATTAGAAAACAGTTGGTGATTTGATGGAATTATCTGTTGTAGGTAATGGTGAGTTTGTTACAGGTTTTAGACTGGCTGGAGTAAGAAAGGTACATGAAGTCAGGGATGAAAACCTTGAGTCTACAGTAAAACAAGTAATTCAAGACCCTGAAGTTGGTATTTTAGTAATGCATGATGATGATTTTAATAAATTACCGCATAATTTGAGAGATAAACTCAATGAATCTGTAGAACCAACAGTTGTAACTCTTGGTGGTACAGGTCAAAGTTCCAATTTACGTGAAAAAATAAAACAATCGGTAGGTGTCGACTTGTGGAAGTAAAAGGTAAAATTTATCGTGTCTCTGGACCTGTAGTAATAGCCACAGGTATTAGACCAAAAATGTATGACGTGGTAAAAGTCGGCCACGAAGGATTAATGGGCGAAGTTATCAAAATCGAAGGTGACAAATCAACTATTCAGGTATATGAAAATACATCAGGTATCAAACCAGGAGAGCCTGTTGAAAATACCGGATTACCTTTATCAGTTGAACTCGGACCAGGGTTGCTGGAAAGCATCTACGATGGTATTCAGAGACCTCTTCAAGTACTCCAGGACAAAATGGGAGATTTCATTGCAAGAGGTGCCACAGCTAACGGTGTTGATCGTGAAAAACAGTGGGATTTCAAGCCCATAGTAGATAAGGGTGACAAGGTAGAACCCGGGGATATTATAGGTGTCGTACAGGAAACACCTAACATTGAGCATCAGGTTATGGTGCCGCCAAATGTTCAGGGTGGTACTGTCAATGATATAAAAAGTGGAAAGTTCACGGTAGAAGAAACAGTCTGTGTACTTTCAAATGGAAAAGAACTTTCAATGTTGCAGAAATGGCCAGTAAGGACACCCCGTCCTACAAAAAAGAAACTCAGACCGGGCAGGCCATTGTTGACTGGACAGAGGATTCTTGATGGTATGTTCCCTGTCGCAAAAGGAGGGACCGCTGCAATCCCAGGACCATTCGGTTCCGGAAAAACCGTAACCCAGCAGCAACTTGCAAAATGGAGTGACACCGATATTGTGGTATATATCGGTTGTGGAGAACGTGGAAACGAAATGGCAGATGTGCTTAATGAGTTCCCAGAACTCGAGGATCCAAAAGCCGGACGTCCTTTAATGGAACGTACTGTCCTTATAGCAAACACTTCCAATATGCCAGTCGCTGCACGTGAAGCATCTGTTTATACCGGAATTACCATATCTGAATATTATAGAGACATGGGATATGATGTAGCATTGATGGCTGATTCTACTTCAAGATGGGCGGAAGCTATGAGAGAAATTTCGTCCCGTCTTGAAGAAATGCCTGGTGAGGAAGGTTATCCTGCCTACTTGGCGGCAAGGTTATCCGAATTCTATGAAAGAGCAGGATTTGTAAGAGCCAATTCGGGATATGATGGTTCGATTACTGTAATAGGTGCAGTATCACCACCGGGAGGAGATTTCTCAGAACCTGTGACCCAGAACACACTACGTATTGTGAAGGTATTCTGGGCGCTGGATGCCAAATTATCCCAAAAACGTCATTTCCCAGCTATCAACTGGCTTACCAGTTACAGTCTTTATACTGAAGGATTGTCCGATTGGTTGGCAGAAAATGTGGCCTCTGACTGGGTAGACCTCAGGAATTATGCAATGGATATACTGGAAGAGGAATCCGAGCTGCAGGAAATTGTGCAGCTCGTGGGATCTGATGCACTTCCTGAAAGCCAGCAGTTGAAACTTGAAGTTGCACGTATGATTAGGGAGTATTTCCTTCAGCAGAATGCATTCCATGAAATCGATATGTATTGTCCTTTCTATAAGCAGTATAAATTGTTGCAGGCAATTCAAAAGTTCTCCGAAACGGCAAATTCAAAAATTGAAGTCGGATACTCTATAAATGATGTCATGTCCATGGAATCAAAGGATGAACTTGCAAAGGTGAAGTATGAAGAAGATTTCGATGGAGAGCTCAACAAAGTATTATCCAAGATGGATGAAGAATTTTCACAGATTGGAGGATAATAAACAATGACTAAAGAATACAAAACAATCACTCAAATATCAGGTCCTTTGATTTTCCTTGAAAAAACCGAACCAGTCGGATATGATGAACTGGTTCAAATCAATATGGAAGATGGTTCCACAAAAAGAGGTCAGGTTCTTGATACCTCTGAAGATACTGTAGTTGTACAGGTTTTTGAAGGTACAGGCGGTATTAATGATGCTGCAGGTGTAGTGTTTACCGGTGAAACCATCAAACTTCCAGTGTCAAAGGACATGCTTGGTAGAATCCTTACTGGTTCAGGTCAGCCACTGGATGAAGGACCGCATATTGTGCCTGATAAACGGTTAGATATTAACGGAGCTGCAATGAATCCATATTCAAGACGTCCACCTGAAGAATTCATTCAGACAGGGATTTCTACAATAGACGGAACCAACACCCTTGTTAGAGGGCAAAAACTTCCAATTTTCTCTGGTTCAGGACTTCCTCATAATGAAATTGCACTCCAGATTGCAAGGCAGTCCACAGTACTGGGATCGGAAGAAGAGTTTGCTGTTGTTTTTGCAGCAATGGGTATTACCCATGAAGAATCCCAGACTTTCATGGAAGATTTCGAGAAAACCGGTGCTCTTGAAAGAGCAGTGGTATTCCTTAACCATGCGGATGACCCGGCGGTTGAGCGTATGATCACACCAAGAATGGCTCTTACTGCAGCCGAGTATCTTGCATACGAACATGATATGCATGTACTTGTTATCCTTACAGATATGACAAACTATGCAGAAGCACTCCGTCAGATGGGTGCTGCCCGTGAAGAAGTACCTGGTAGACAGGGATATCCGGGTTATATGTATACAGACCTTGCATCACTTTATGAAAGAGCAGGTGTTATAAAAGGGAGAAAGGGGTCTGTAACCCAGATTCCGATTCTTACCATGCCTGGTGACGATATTACTCATCCGATTCCTGACCTTTCTGGATATATTACCGAAGGTCAGATTGTGGTTTCAAGGGAACTTCACAGAAAAGGTATCTATCCACCTGTTAATGTTTTGCCATCCCTCTCCCGTCTTATGAATAGTGGTATTGGAGAAGGTAATACAAGAGAAGATCATAAGAAAGTATCTGACCAGCTCTATGCAGGATATGCAGAAGGTCGTGACCTTAGAGGTCTTGTATCTATCGTAGGTAAAGAAGCGCTATCTGAAAGGGATAAAAAATTCCTTGAGTTTGCTGACCATTTCGAAGACCGTTTCGTCCGGCAGGGTAGAGATGAAAACAGGACTATCGAGGATACTCTTAATATCTCATGGGATATCTTGGCTGAACTTCCAATAGGGCAGCTTACAAGAATCGATGATAAAATCATTGAGAAATACCATCCTGCAAAACAGGCAAAATCTGGGTCACAATCCCAGGCGCAGGAACAGGAAGTATCCGGTGAGCAATAATATATAACGGGTGGTTAATTATGGCAGTAGAAGATGTAAAACCAACTCGGTCGGAACTCCTTGAGATTAAAAAGAAAATCAAACTTTCTGAAGGAGGTCATAAACTTTTAAAAAAGAAAAGAGATGGTTTGATTCTGGAATTTTTTGAGATTCTGAATCAGGCTAAAGATGTGCGTTCCGAGCTGGATGACGCCTATAAAGATGCCAGAAATAAAATAGGTATAGCCAAATCTGTGGAAGGAACAGTTACTGTAAACTCTACTGCTTTCTCTTTAAAAGAGCATCCAAAAATCCAGCTCCAGAGCCATAATATAATGGGAGTTGTTGTACCAAAGATTGAATCATCCAGTGTACGCAAACCCATTAACCAGCGCGGATATGGAATACTTGGGACCAGTTCCTATATTGATGAGGCAACTGATGCCTATGAAATCCTGGTGGAAAAGATTATCCAGGCAGCTGAGATGGAAACCACCATGAAAAGGCTTCTTGCAGAAATCGAGAAAACCAAGCGCCGTGTCAATGCCCTCGAATTCAAGGTTATACCTGAACTCAAAGAAGCCAGAGATTTCATCAAACTACGTCTTGATGAAATGGAAAGAGAAGGCACATTCAGGCTCAAGAAAATTAAAAAATCCTGAGTTAGAATCTATGAAATCCAATATCGAATCTTCAACTCGGCCAACACTGGCCGACAGATTCATTTCTTATTTGCTCGAACCCGCAAACCGTGCAAGGATTTTTAAATGGGCATGGTTGACATCAATGGCAATGATGGTACTTGGGTTTATGATTATTGTGTATCTTATCCTGAGTTAAATTACAAACCCTAATTTTTAAAGAGCCATTCCTTAACTGCAATGGCTAGCAGTTTCAAAATTTGGCTTTACAAAACCCTTATATAGATTAAGGGTATACATGAATTAGCTTCAAGATAATAACAGTTTGATTAAACGTATTGGTATTAAATGGTGTCACGTTAATTGTACATACTATTTTTCCGTTATGTTTTCCAGCATATTTGAATCTTTAAGCTTAATACATGGATGTGAAAAATTTGTTTGACAGAAATGAAACTGCTCCAGTTCGATCTGGAGAAAGGTATGATGTAAAAATAGAAAATATTGCAAGTAAAGGTGACGGAATTGCTAGAATTAACGGCTTTGTTATTTTTGTACCAGAGACCTCAGTAGGTGATGAAGTCACAATAACAGTTACCAAAGTAATGCAAAAATTTGCATTTGGTGAAGTAGCTGCATAAACACAATTTTGATGTTAACATGGGATGTCAATTTATTTGGTCATTCCATTCTTGTTTTAATACAATTTAACGTTGATGACTTGGAATTTTAAAAATTAAGCAATTTATTTTTATTAACTTTAGTAAGGAAATTTATCATGAAGACTTCTACATTTGAAAATTTAAATTTATCAGAAGATATTAAAAAAGCAATCGAAGACCTTGGTTATGAAGAACCAACACCAATACAGGCACAATCAATTCCCTATATAATGGAAGGAAGAGATGTAATTGGACAGGCACAGACAGGTACCGGAAAAACTGCTGCATTTGGTATACCTGCACTGGAAATGGTGAATCCGAACAACAAAAAAGTTCAATCTATAGTACTTTGTCCCACAAGGGAACTCGCAAACCAGGTTGCAGATGAGCTGAACAAACTCTCAAGATACAAAAATATAAAGGTACTTCCAATATACGGTGGACAACCCATTGATCGACAGATTAAGGCATTAAACAGGGGAGTTCACATTGTTATTGGCACACCTGGTCGTGTACTGGATCATATAGAACGCCGTACTTTAAAACTTGATAATGTAAAAATGGTAGTACTTGATGAGGCAGATGAAATGCTTGATATGGGATTCAGGGAGGATATAGAATTAATCCTTAGTAAACTGCCTGAGAAAAGACAGACCACTTTGTTTTCAGCTACTATGCCAAAACCTATTATGAAACTCACTCGAAAATACCAGGAAAATCCGGAATTGATAAAGACAGTTCATAAAAAATTAACAGTTCCCCAGGTTGAACAGACATATTTTGAAGTTAAGGAACAGTCTAAACCTGAAGCGTTGTGCCGCTTAACAGATGTCTATGATATAAAATCGTCTCTTGTTTTCTGTAATACAAAAAAGGGTGTTGATAATCTTGTAGAAACCCTTAAAACAAGGGGATATCTGGCGGATGGTCTCCATGGAGACATGAAGCAAAAACAGAGGGAGAAGGTGATGACCAGCTTCAAAAACGGTGATATTGAAACCCTTGTAGCAACTGATGTGGCAGCAAGGGGAATAGATGTTGATGATATTGAAGTTGTTTTTAATTATGATGTACCACAGGATGAAGAATCTTATGTGCACCGGATAGGTAGGACAGGAAGAGCTGGGAAACAGGGACGTGCTTTTACCTTTGTGTTTGGTAAGGAAATTTACAAGATAAAAGATATTCAAAAATTCACACAAACTAAGATACATTGTGGAAGGATCCCCTCACAAAGTGATGTGGAAGATATTAGAGCAAATATGCTGTCCCAGAAAGTGAAAGAAACCATTGATTCAGGACATCTTGGTAAATACGTCCACTGGGTGGAAAATTTGCTTGAAGAAGATTATGCATCTATTGATGTGGCAGCAGGTCTCGTAAAAGTGATGCTGTCAGATGATATCAAATAAGTTTATTTGGTAGCTCAACAGAATTTAATTAGGGTAGAATTAAATGTCAGGTGATAAATGTTCTTTATATGAGGAGCTGGCGGTTGAGGAATATTTTTTCCAAAAAGAACCCTATTATGTACCTGTAGATGATGAAGTTGAAATATTTACAGCAGCTTATAAAAACAACATTCCAGTCAATTTAAAAGGACCTACAGGTTGTGGAAAAACACGTTTTATGGAGTACATGGCTTATCGATTGAACCGTCCTTTGATAACTATTGCCTGTCATGAAGACCTTACTGCAACCGACCTCATAGGAAGATTCCTTATAAAAGGGGATGACATCGAATGGAATGACGGTCCCCTAACAAAAGCTGTGAAAAACGGTGCAATCTGTTATCTTGATGAAATCGTGGAAGCAAGGAAGGATACAATTGTTGTTATTCATCCCCTTACAGATGACAGACGAATCCTTCCTATAGATAAACTTGGTGTTATATTGAAAGCATCACCAGAATTTATGCTTACCATATCATATAACCCGGGTTACCAAAGCGTTGTAAAAGACCTTAAGCAAAGTACACGGCAGAGGTTTGTATCTATTGATTTTGATTACCCATCTGTAGATGCCGAAACGCAGATAGTGGCTCATGAGAGTGGTGTAGACGAAGATACAGCAGGTCTGCTGGTAGATATCGGCCGGCGTGTAAGAAATTTCAAACACCATGGTCTTGAGGAAGGAGTAAGCACCCGTCTCCTTATATATACAGGTAAATTGATTAATTCAGGTATTAGTTTTAAAGATGCGTGTACAATGGGAATGATAAACCCGATCACTGACGATTTGGATTTGCAAAGAAGTATTGATGAAATAATATCTACAATTATGGAGTGACAGACAGCATTGTCATCAGGTATGGATAAATCTGCACAATATCATCCGGATGATGAAATCTGGGAGTTAATAAAATTTTATTATCCAAAATTTAATAATCTGGATATATCCAGGTTGTTAGCACAACTTGACCGAATACCTGAAAAGGGATTAAAAGTTATACTTCATGAGGGCAGCAGAATTCCTTACAAAGGAAAACGGCTTCATTCCACCTACCTTGAAACAGCAGCAAAAGTTTATGAGCTCACAGGGGAAGAAGGATTTAACAGATGGTTTTCCCTTGTTTGTAAAGTTTCAACCATAAACTCATTCTGTTTAGAGGGATTTTTTAAATCATCCACCATATTAATTGAACAGGGTGATATTTCCCTTCTTGAAAAATGGACTAATTTAGGGCTTACTTTTGTTGTAAAAAGTGGTCGGGTTGCAATATCATATTTTACATGTACAGCAAAAGTGGTTCTGTCAGCTGACTTTGAAAAGTTCAAAAAAACAATAGGAATTGGAAACGGATTTGCAGCTTTTGATGTAAAAGTTGCAGAATCCTATTTTGAGCATCTTCCGGATTTTGAACCTTTACTCACATCAAAAAATTTTGATTGTTTTGACACGATAGTTAAACTTATACTTAAGATTGATACTGAATCTTCAATGGAATTAATAACCAATACAAAGGCAGTGCTTTCAGCTATTCCTTCAAAGAGAAGACAATTAATCCTTCTTTCATTAAAGAAAATTGCAGAATTTGATGTTTTTTCTGCACTTGCACTTTTTAATAATGCACCGCTTGCAATGGCAAACTTAACAGATTCAGAATTTAGATCATGGGTTTCTATAGCAATTAACATTGCAAAGGAAAACCGCACGGTTGCAGTACCATTTTTAATTGCGAGTTCAAAACTGCTCGGTTCTATTGAAATGGACGAGTTTTATGGTTGGTCGAATAAAGGTATCGATTTGATTCCAGAAAACCCTGAAGCAGCAAAAGTTTTTTTTGAAACCAGTTTTTCAAACTCAGAAAAATTGATAGTTATTCCTGATAAGAAGAAAAGGGAGTATTTACTTGATACCGGAGTCCGAATTGCAATCTTAAACTGGAAAAACCTCGATGATTACTTTGAAAATGCACCATCTATGATTAAATTGGTTACAGGAGACAGATTCAAAGAATGGGCTGATATCGGTGGACAAATATCAAAACAGAATACAATAATTGGTTCAGGATATTACAGGGATTCGGTAAAAGCACTTGAAAATATAAATCCTGTTCATTATGATGAAATCTTTAGAATAGCAAATGTATTGCTTGAGAAAAACTGCTTACTTGTAGGAATGTTTTTTGAAGTACTTTCGGAAGCAATTAAAACCATGTCACCTGAAGAGTTAGGTTTATGGGCAAATACAGGTATAGAGGTATATGACAAATGCAATAAAGTGGCAGTTGATTATTTTGAAAACTCACCTGTTCTTCTGAAGGATCTTGATGTATCTGAATTGAAGGAATGGGCACTAAAAGGTATTGATATTTTTGCAGAAAACCCACAGTATGGAAAGCTTTACTTCAATTTAAAATCCAGGAAATCTACAGAATATATAAATCAACTTTCACAGGGAGTAACTCTGAAAAGCGTGTCAAAGGTTTTGAATTACTATGCAATCGGGATTTCTGGTTCCAATTTCAGGATCCGTTCAAAGGATATTTTACAAACAAACAGCACTTTAAAGTCCATAAATCCTTTAATTTCTGGCAATACTATATACCTTGCACCAAGTGTTAAGTTGTCCAGCAATTTCGAGGACAATTTCAAATTTTACAAGTTATGTATTGTGCATGAAGTAGCTCATCAACAGTTTATTTCAAAATATCAATTTGAGGAAATATTACCTTTAATTGAAAAATACATGCCTAATTCTTTTAAAAATGAAGCCTTTGTTTATGGTCTTAAAAATCTGGGTTTTGAATCTAATGAGTTTAAAGAACAAAATGAAGGGGTAGAACTTTCTGATGTAATTGTCCTGATTCCTGACTCATTTCTTATAGAAAATATCATGGAAATTGTAGAAGATGCAAGAGTTGAATATAGGATAACGGAAATCTACAGGGGTTTGCACCATGATTTTAAGAGATTAAGGCAACTATTGCTTCAAAAAAGGTCTCCACCGGAAAACAAAATCGAGCAGTATCTGGAAACCCTTCTCTGGCTGTCTACTGGACATGAGCCAGTATTTAGCGTCGATAAAGGTCTTAGAGATTTTATAGATAAATCATGGGTTTTGCTGGAGAAAAATATTTTCCAACCAGGTTCGTCCACTCTGGATTCCTTTGTGACAACCCTTGAGCTCTACCACTATATGAATAAAGAGGATTTAATAGAACCTGAATGGAATGCATTTTACAACCTTGAATACAGGGGAACATTGGTAAGAAAACCAATCAGTAAAAAATCAAAGAGTATAGATTATCCAGAAAATATTGAAGGTGTACCAGATACACCGATTTCTGAAACTTATGAAAATAAAACTGGAAAAGATACTGAAGAAAAATTTACAGAAAAGGAAAAACTAGAGAAGCCATTGGTAGAAAATAACTGGACTGTACTTGGAAGTTACATATATGATGAATGGGATACTCGGATCGATGATTATAAATCTGACTGGTGTATTGTGAAAGAAATAGATCCACCTGTAGAGTCAAACGAATTTTATAAAAATTCTGTGAATTATTACAAGAATGAAATATCATATGTAAAACGCATTTTCAGGAAAATGAAACCTGAGACGTTTCGTAAATTAAAACGGCAATCTGATGGGGATGAAATTGACCTCGGTGCCTTTACAGATGCATTAATTGAAAGAAAATGCGGGATCAATCCTGATGATTATCTGTACATAAAAAGAGATAAACGGGAGAGGGATGTTGCCACACTTTTTCTGGTGGATGTGAGTGCATCTACCCAGAAACTGCTGTATGATGGTAAAAGTATACTGGATGTTGAAAAAGATGCACTTATAATCATGACCCAGGCGCTTGAGAGTATAGGTGATAAATACGCAGTATACGCTTTTTCCGGCAATACCAGGAAAGATGTGGAGTATTATTCTGTAAAAGGATTTGGTGGTCATCTGTCCAATGATGCAGAGTGTAGAATCAGTGCACTAAAACCCATGTCCAACACCCGGTTGGGTCCTGCAATCCGACACACTATAAGCAAACTGGAACAGGTTGAAGCAAATACAAAGGTTGTAGTCCTGTTATCTGATGGAGAGCCCTATGATTTCGGTTTGAGTGAAGAAATTTACAAAGGACATCTTGCAGAAGAAGATACCAGGATGGCTATCCAGGAAGGGAATTCCAAGGGGATTAATTTTTTCTGTATAACTGTAGATAAAGAGGCTGAAGACTATCTTGATAATATTTTTTCTGATCCGGGATACATTATAATTGATGATGCCCAAAAAATCCCGGAACGTCTCCCTCTTATTTATAAGAAGATAACTACATGAAGATGTAATGCCATCAATGTTTATAATAACATATTAACATGTACGTTATTGTAATTGCTAAAATCAAATTCATTTTCTATCAATTTTTATTATCAATTACATTCATGAGATATACTCACCGGGTGTAACGCTACACCCTCTATCCCATCTAAATCAGGGATTGCTTTTTTCATAATATTATAGGCACCATTTACATCAGCATTGATTATTGTACCGTTAGATGATTGGAAAAGCCCTCTTTTAATTCTTTTACCAAGATAAGAAGTCCTTCTTTCAACTGGTTCACCATTTGATGCCTAATTTATCATAAATGGATTTTAGTTTTCCAGTTTTTTTGTTGTAGAACTGGTTTATTGATTTTGCGACACCGCCCTTAATAACAATCGGTTTTTCACCGATGTTATTGACCATAGTGACGATATTATTAATTCCCAGGTCGATACTGGCGATGTTTTCTTCGTTTAGATTTGGTGTTTCTAAACCTTTTTCGTAAACAATTTCACACTTATAACCAACTCCCATAGGAAGAATTCGAACTTGATTTAGTTTAGTGTCATCTTGAAGACGAGTTTCTACTTGCAGGTTCACTTTCTTCGGGAACTTGATAACTCCGTTTTTTATCTTACACTGTTGGTTCGTGAAAGTGAGAATATTTTCGCCATTTTTCTTTTTATATTTTGGTGTGTTGGGTTTTGAATAGTAATTTTCCGGGTTCTTTTTCCAGTCTTTAATTGATTGGAAGAAAGATTTCCAGTTTTTATCCATCAGTT
>NZ_JBKGYF010000007.1:0-40209 GCF_046546175.1 Methanohalobium sp.
GGGTAATAGGGGAGATAAGTATAGTCATCGATTTATCACTATTGCAGAACATGCATCCAGTCTTACAAGCCTTAATTGCAGGAGTTTTTACATGGTTGATGACCCTTATCGGAGCATCTGCAGTTTTCCTTATCCGGGATGTTGACAGGATTATTCTGGATGTTATGCTGGGTTTTGCAGCTGGTGTTATGATTGCTGCCAGTTACTGGTCACTCCTTGCACCTTCTATAGAAATGTCGATACATAACAACCAAATACCCTGGTTACCGGCACTTGTAGGATTTCTTCTTGGGGGTTTATTTCTCCGCGGTATCGACAAGATTCTGCCGCATCTTCAGTTCGGTAATCCTAGACATGCAAGTGAAGGTATAAAAACATCATGGAAACGCAGTACATTAATGGTTCTTGCTGTAACCTTGCACAATATACCGGAAGGACTTGCTATCGGTGTTGCATTCGGAGCAGTAGCTGGCGGAGGATTTCCTTACGCCACATTATCGGGAGCAATTGCCCTGACGATAGGAATAGGTATCCAGAATCTTCCAGAGGGAACTGTAATTTCTGTCCCTCTCAGGAGGGAAGGAATGTCAAATTTTAAGAGTTTCCTTTACGGTCAGTCATCGGGACTTGTGGAGCCTATTGCAAGTGTAACAGGTGCCGCTCTGGTGATACTGGTCCGTCCATTGTTACCCTACGCATTAGCATTTGCAGCGGGTGCTATGATTTTTGTTGTTGTTGAAGAGATGATCCCTGAATCCCAGAGAGGTGGAAACGCACCCCTTGCAACCATGGGGTCTATGATAGGATTTGCGTTGATGATGGTGCTGGACGTGGCATTTGGTTGAATATATAATTAACCTGTTATTATAATGATTTTCTATGAAAAATTATATATTGGTTAAATTCATATGAAACAGATGTGTAGGGGGTGTCTTTATTGGAATCCATTTTATATTCATTAGTTCAGGTACCCTTTTTACTACCCTTTTGCAGGAAGATTAATTCTTTCTGACAAAGTAATCCAAATCTT
Organism: Methanohalobium sp.; assembly: GCF_046546175.1. Classification (NCBI taxonomy): domain Archaea; kingdom Methanobacteriati; phylum Methanobacteriota; class Methanomicrobia; order Methanosarcinales; family Methanosarcinaceae; genus Methanohalobium; species Methanohalobium sp. Next base: position 1,031 of record NZ_JBKGYF010000007.1, read on the forward strand.
TTATAGGAGGAGATATACAAATGGCAAAAGTAGCTAGAGAAGTAGTTGAACAAGCAGGTGTGGACGTTGATAAATTGCTTGACCTATTGGTCAAAAATGCCGCAGCGGAGTTTACAACATTTTACTATTACACGATATTGAGATTCAATCTGATAGGACTGGATGGTGAAGGAATAAAAGAAATTGCAGAAGATGCCCGTATAGAGGATAGAAACCACTTTGAAGCACTACTTCCAAGGATCTATGAACTCGGCGGTAAAATACCGGATGACATGAAAGAATTCCATGATATTTCAGGTTGTCCACCTGCACATCTCCCAGAAAATCCAGGGGATGTCAAGGAGATTTTGAAAGTTCTGGTGGAAGCTGAACGGTGTGCAGTACGTCAGTATACCAACATATGTAATATGACAGCCGGTAAAGACCACAGAACCTATGCTCTGGCCCAGGCTATACTTCATGAAGAAGTACAGCATGAGGCATGGTTTGCTGAATTCCTTGGAGAAGGTCCATCTGGACACTTTAGGCGTCCTGCGGGTGAAACCTCACCATATGTTTCCAAGTTCCTTGAATAATTAAAAATATTGTCTGGAACGACCAGACTTTTCTATTTCAAAAATCGTTTTCTTTTGTGGTAAAAATTCATATATACTGGTTCTGTATCCTTATGATTTCACTGCTGTCTTTTGCTCTTGAATATTCTTCCAGTGGTTCACTATTAAGCTCAAGGAAATTGTGACCCCAGTTGAATTTGGATAATATATCCGATGCCTGATGTTTGTGTCCTGTGATGTAAAGGGCTGCTGCAAAGGCTTCTACTGAGTTGAGTCTGAAAGCTCTTCCAAAATTTACCGGATTGGCTGCAACAAGGAAAGGCAAAGCTCTGTGTTTTAAATTTCGTTTGAGAAGCTGTGGAAACACTTTTTCAACTTCTTCCCATGAGCAGTCCAGAACTGTTATTCCTTTTGATACATCATCTTTAGGAGATAGAGCCTGTTCAGCCATTGGATCAAGGAGTATAGAACTTCTGGGAATTTCGTTTATTTTATCAAAAAGTTTGGCAAGGTTAAAACGTGCCAGTTTTTTACCAGTGCATTTTTTCGGGTCGCACTGGCTGACATGATATATATAAAGGTCTACATTCTGGCTTTTTTCTGAATTCATGGGCAACAGAACTATTGCATATTAAAGATTTAAAAATGCTTCTCTGGCATGTTCTGAAACTTCTGAATACAGGTCTTTACCCTTTGCATCGATTCCAACTATCAGAGGTCCAAAATTTTCAACTTCAAGTTCCCATACAGCCTCAGGCATTCCCATATCCAGCCAATATACCTGTGAAACCTTTTTTATGGATTCGACTGCAAGTGCTGCGCATCCACCAGTATATGCTAAATATATGCATTTATCCTTCATGGAATCGGCTACTTTGTTCATTCCGCCTTTTCCTATCAGAGCCCGAACATTGTATCTTTTAAGAAGTTCTGGTGTCATACCAGACATCCTTCCGCTTGTGGTGGGACCAGCGGCAATAACTTTCCATCCATCGTTGTTTTTCTTCATGAGAGGTCCGCAGTGATAAATCACAGCACTGTCAAGGTCAAACGGCAATTTTTCACCTTTTTCAGCCATCTCTAGTATGCGTTTATGGGCTTCATCCCTTGCAGTCAAAACAGTACCAGTAAGGTATACAATGTCACCTACGTCCAGTTTCATGATGTCCTTTTTCTCAAGCGGTGTGTTAAGATAGTGCTCCATTATTTATCACCGTCCAGTGTAATTGAAGCATGACGGTTTGCCCAACACTGGATATTGACAGCAACAGGCAGTGATGCAGTATGACAGTATGATTTTTTGACCCTGACAGCGAGCGCGGTTGTATCACCACCAATACCCATGGGTCCGATTCCGAGTGAATTTATCCCGTCCAGAATGTCCCTTTCAAATTCATCCATATCATTGACATTTTCCATAAGTGCTGATTTTGCAAGTCTTGGCGCTTTATCAAATGACCCTCCAATACCAACACCAAGAATGACCGGTGGACAGGGTTTGCCACCCGCATTCAATACAGTTTCAACAGCAAACTTTTTGATATTATCTACTTCAGTGGGGTTAAACATCCGCAATGCACTCATATTTTCAGAACCAGCACCCTTTGGAGCAACTGTAATGGTCAATTTACTCCCATTAACCAATTCATATTTTATGTCGGGAATACCAGCCCCGGTATTGTCACCACTGTTTTTACGTGTAATCGGGTCAACAGCATTGGGTCTTAGGGGGATAGTGTCGGTAGCATACCTGACACCTTCTTCTATAGCATCTTTAATATCAAAATCCAGGGCCAACTTTCTGCCCAATTTAACATAAAATATAAGGATCCCGGTATCCTGACACATCGGGATTTTGTGTTTTCTGGCAATATCTATGTTTTGTAAAACAGCATTTATCTGTGACCTGGCTAATGGGTTGGATTCTACCTGTCCAGCAGATTTCAAAGCGTCTACAACGTCATCCGGAAGTGTAGTTTCAGCTTGTTTGAGAATATGTATTGTGGCATCAACTACTGAATCTCTGGTAATTTTTGTCAAAAAAGTCACCCTGATAAATTAGTGCGGGAGAAGGGATTCGAACCCTTGAACGTCTACACGAATGGATCTTGAGTCCATCACCTTTGGCCGCTCGGTAACTCCCGCCTGTGTGAGATACCTGACACAACTAATAATGATTTTACTTATAAATTTTGCCATCAAAAATTATTTATGGGTTTCATCGTAAACCCATCTCATGTAACCGGTCTCTCCGCTGATATCCCATGTTACAATACACGGCTGGTCATAGCTGTGGAGTGACTGCACTCTTTTTTTGATTTTTTCGAATTTATCACTGGTTGTTTTTACAAGCATTGCTATTTCTTCATCCTCTTCTACATTACCCTGCCATTCATAGATTGAATTGATTGGGAACATATTAACACAGGCTGCAAGTGATTCAGAAACCAGTGCATTTCCGATTTTGCGGGCTTCATCCATACTTCCCGCAGTTATATATACTTCCATATACATCGTAGACACCAGAATAAATTATACCGTAGCCATTATATATAAAAATTGACTGGTTATTATCATCAGCTAACAAGCTAATCGGAGTAATATTTTGAGCAACACAACCATTGCAATAGCAATATTCCTTTTTTACTGGATTGTAGTGTCATATCTTAAAAAGAAAGGAACACTTGCAAAATACAATATTGATGCCTACGGGCCAGTGTTAATGATTAGAACTGAAAAAGGTCAGGGTCTGCTAAAGTATCTTGCCAGACCGAAACGATTCTGGAGAATATTCGCAAATATAGGGATTCCTCTGATGTTTGTTGGTATGGCGGTAATGTTTTTGATAGTAATCCTTTCAGACATTGCGATACTTACATCTTTTGGGGGCGACGTTCCAGAACCCGGCAAATTCAATGAACCCCAGAACATATTCCTGATTCCCGGTGTTAATGATTTCATACCGCTTACATGGGGTCTTATAGCTCTGATTGTCACACTGATAGTTCATGAATTTTCACATGCGATTCTTTCTATAGTAGAGGGCATCCGTGTCAAATCCATGGGTGTCCTGCTTGCTCTTGTGCCGATAGGAGGATTTGCTGAACCCGATGAGGAACAACTTTTCGGTGTGTCAAACGAAAAGGATATTGGGAAGGGCGAAACCTCTGTAGAATCCCAATCAACTGAAACTAATAAAGTGGCTACCACAAACCAGAGGTCGAGAATACTGGCAGCAGGTGTAATGTCGAATTTTGTAGTTGCTTTTATAGCTTTTTTACTGTTCTTTGGACCTGTTCTGGGTGGTATAGGTTCGGTAAGCGATGCTATGGTCACTGATTTAAATTCGGATTCACCCGCTGCAAAAGCTGGTATCCAGGAAAATACAGTGATTACCCAGATTAATGGTACACCGGTTAATGATGCAAATGATGTTATTAATTATATGATAAATGTGTCACCAGGTTCTGAGGTAGCAATTCATACTGTAAAAGATGGCACTACTTCTGTCCATGAAATTACAATACAGGATGCTGAGCAAGAGGAAGTTCAGGGGGTTTACATAAGTGATGTTGTAGAAGATTCTCCGGCTGAAAATGCAGGTCTTGAAAAAGGAATGTTGATTGTGGGTATAGATAATACATCTGTGCAATCAATCGATGATTTTTCAGAGTATATGGATACTACAAATTCAGGACAGAAAGTCAGGATAACAACTTTAAAAGCAAATCAAACCGAATCCAGTCCCGAGGAATACAATGTTACATTGACCTCACACCCTGAGGGAACTGAAGACAAGGGATTTATTGGTTTATTCTATGAAAGACAAAACATTGCAAGTAATTCTCTGGGTATTGAAATCGGTAACTTCCCTGCGACCAGATACCTGGAAATGATTAAAAGCATACCATCAAGGCTGAACGAACTGGGTGGCTGGGTAATAATATTCGGACTCCCGATTGTAGGTTTTGGCGGAGAGGGTTTCCGCGGATTCAGTGGAACTTTTGCACAATTCTTTGAACCGATAGGTTGGGCAGAGCCGCTCGGGATTGGTATATTCTGGATTGCAAACTCCCTTCTCTGGGTTGCCTGGTTGAATTTCTATGTTGGATTGTTCAACTGTCTCCCGGCAGTACCTCTTGATGGGGGCCATGTATTCAGGGGTTATGTACAGTCATTTGTACAACGGATAACCGGGAGCGAAGCAAAAGCAGAAAAGGTATCAAACACATTAACGATGACATTGACACTGATAATATTGCTGTCGTTTGCGATTATGATATTCGGACCCTATATGGTACATAGTTTCTGAAATTTAGTAAGGATGTGATAAGAGTCCACATCCTTTTTAATTTTTATACGGTATTCATGCTAGTGGTTTACGCAGGACATTGCTTCCGGGAGAATCTTCTATATAACCAAGATTGGATAAATATTCTTTGTACTTATTGTGCTCAACCTCTATCACAAGCTCTCTGTATCCTTTTTCTTTTAGAGATTGTCTGTAATCCATGTACAGGGAAAGGGCCCCTTTTATATCTCTGTGGTCAAGGGATATATAATCGATTTTAATATCAATAATACCGGATTTTACCTCATATATGCACACCCCGACAGGCATGAAATTTCTCAAAGTAAACACAGCATAACAATTTGCCAATGAGACCTCATCAAATTCCGGAAAATATTTTTTAATATTGTCTCTATGTTGACTCAAAAAGCTTTGTAAATACCTTGAATTTTCAGCAGGTATTTCCAGTATGTTGAATAAATCACCATCATGGCGTTTCAAACGGTATATGTGGTATATATCCAGCAGAACTATTATACCATTGACTACTGAAACAGGATAAGCACTCAACAATTGTCCATAAAGTGTATAGGCGCTTGCTCCCATTAAACTGAAAATGCGCAGTTTGAAACTATTGCTCATTGTCAGAGAAACCAACCATAGAAGTGAACCGGTGTATCCTATATATTCTACCATTGCCTCGTCTATAGTTAACCCCTCCTGTTGACTATTCTTGTATCAGGGCCGTTTAAGATAAGGAGTAGCAAAGAATGGAATACAGTTCCTTATATAAGGATTGCATATTTTTTGTTTTTTGTGGTAATTTTTGTCTAAACTGAATGAATTCTATGGTTATTATTCAATGAAGGGTCAGATTAATTAAGTTTATTTTTGATATATGAACCTAAATCCGGTTTAAAGGGTGAATCAATGATAGATTTGCACACACATACAGTTTTCAGTGACGGAGAACTGATACCAAGTGAACTTGTTCGAAGAGCGGTTGTAAATGGATATCAGGCAATTGCTATAACAGACCATGCAGATTATACTAATATAGAACAGCTTGTTGAGGCTGCTGAAAAAGCAAAGTATCTCGAAGATGTTTTTGATATAACAATTTTATCAGGAGTGGAGCTTACCCATGTTCCACCTGCAAAAATTGAACCGCTTGTTGAAAAATCAAGGAAACTGGGTGCTGATGTAATAGTAGTACACGGGGAAACTGTGACAGAACCAGTAGCATCGGGAACAAATTCAACTGTTGCGGAACTGGGTGAGGTCGATATTCTCTCACATCCCGGTTTGATAATAGAAGATGATGCTCAGAAGGCTACTGATAATGATATCTGTCTGGAAATCACCTCCAGAAAAGGTCACAGTATAACCAATGGACATGTTGCAAAGGTCGGACTCGAGGTAGGTGCCACAATGGTGGTAAATACTGATACCCACGGTCCAGAGGATCTGATAACAACAGACATGGCACGAAAGATAGCACTGGGTTCAGGACTGGACGAAAAACAGGCGGATGTAATTTTATCCAACTCAAAGCGATTTATAACATAAGGCAGGGGTATACATGTTTGGAAATAAAAAAACAAATGAAGTAATAGATATTTCGGTTAGTATTTCATCTTTAACACCGGTTTATCCGGGTGACCCGGCACCTGACATTAAAAAGATATTCTGTTTGCCTGATGATGGAGCTTCAGTTTCCAGTATCTCTATGGGAAGTCACACAGGTACACATATTGATGCTCCTTCACATATATTTAAGGATGGAAAATCTGTTGACAAATTATCCCTGGATACTCTGGTTGGAAATGCAGTTTTGCTGGATTTATCATCTATAAAAGAAACTATAAAGAATCAGGATCTTGAAAATGCGTTTAATAATATAGATATAACAGACAATGTAGAAATTCTACTGATAAAAACCCAGAATTCAAAGATCTGGACCGATCCTTCATCAATGGGATTTGAATCAATGATATCACTTGATATAAGTGCAGGGCACTGGATAGTTAAAAATGGCTTTAAAAGTGTTGGTATCGACGGTTTTTCTGTAGATGTTGAACCGGATCTGGAAGTCCACAGACTTTTGCTTGGAAATGAAATTGGAATAATTGAATGTCTGAATTTTAATAGAGTATCTGATGGTGTATATTCTTTCGTCTGTCTGCCTTTAAAAATGAAAGGTTGTGACGGCTCACCTGCAAGAGCTATATTGATAAAATCCCAGTAACTTAATCCAGCCAGTTACAAAATTTTTCTAATGCTCTCTGTCTGTGGGATACCTTATTTTTCTCGATGTCTCCGATTTCAGCAAAAGTCTTGTCATGATACTCGAATATCGGATCAAATCCGAATCCACCTGTACCGCGCTCCACATAAGCAATATTTCCTTCTACTTTACCAGTAAATACAAGTGGTTCACTTCCAGGTTCACAGTAACCTATGACAGATTTAAAAGTAGCATTCCTGTTGGTTTCGCCATCCATGAGTTTGAGGATTTTCTGGTTGCCAAGATGCTTTTCAACAAATGCAGAATATGGACCTGGAAATCCGTTCAATGCATGGATGAAAATGCCTGAATCATCTACTATAACCGGCATATTCAACTTATCTGCAGCCCACCTTGCACCGTATGAGGCGATAGGTTCAAGTTCGTCTTCCTGTAATTCAGGATAATCAAGGTTTTTTTGTACAATTTCTATGTTCTTTTTCTCAAGTATTTCTTTTACTTCCCTAACTTTATCCCTGTTACCGGTTACAAAAACAATTTTACGCATACCTACCTCTCTTTTCGATATCTTTTACTCTTTTTAAGACTTTATCAGCGTTCTTATATTTTCCTCTGTAACCTTTGCAAAAGCTTTCGATTAGTTTTTCATGGTTTTCATGGGTACTTTCAAATGTCTGGAACAGTACATGAACATCAACACCCTGTGCTTCAACAGTTCTGTCCATGAATGCCAGCCCAAAATCTATGAAATATATCCGGTTATCTTTAAGTATCAGATTTGAGGTTGTGAGGTCACCATGTATAACTCCACCGTTATGAAGGAGCCCGGTAAGTTCTCCTACCCTCTTACTTAATTCAGGGTTCATTACATTTTTCAGCGGCTCGCCTACTATGTATTCCATTTTTATTTTAAAATTCTGTATATCATAAATAATAGGTGTAGGTATACCCAAGCGTCTTGTTTCTGAAATCAACCGTGCTTCGGCACGAGTACGTTCCATGCGTATTTTTTCATCGAGCACCTGTATACGGTACCTTTTTGGGATTCTTTCTTTGACAACAATGTTACCTTCAAGCTTAACTGTAGCTTCTGCTCCCTGTGTGAGATACATTCGACCAGTCCCCGATTCTATAATTTAAATCCATGTAACATCTACTGCATCAGGTCTAAAATTTGAATTAACATGGGAATTTTCTATACCGGCAATACTATCTGATTTATACATCAAAAGGCCCAGATACGCAATCATGGCTCCGTTATCACCCATAAACCGTTTTTCAGGAACATAAAATGATGCTCCCCGTTCATCACACATGATATCAAGCATTTCTCTAAGACGCATATTGGCTCCCACACCACCGGCAAGGAGAACTTCGTTTTTACCGGTGTGTGCAAGAGCCCTTTCAGTAACCTCAACCATCATGGCAAAAGCGGTTTCCTGGAATGAGTAGCATACATCTTCCATTGATGCAAATTTAAGTGCGTCTTTGGCTGCGGTTGTAAGTCCGGAAAACGAAAAATCCATTCCCTTTACTATATACGGTAGAGGAATATAATTTATAGACCTTTTTGCGTGTCCTTCTATTCTGGGTCCACCCGGATGAGGCAATCCTGCACTTCTTGCGAATTTATCAAGTGCGTTTCCAATGCCTACATCAAGGGTTTCTCCAAAAACACGGTATTTACCTTTTCTGTATGCAAGTACCTGTGAATTCGCTCCACTGACGTAGAGTACGACCGGATCTTTTGCAGGGGTTTTCCATTTGCCTACTTCTATATGCGCTATGCAGTGGTTGACGCCAATAATCGGGATGTCAAGTGTCAATGATAGCATTCGTGCAGCTGTTGCAACAGTTCTAAGACACGGACCAAGTCCAGGACCCTGTGAAAATGCGATTGCATCCAGGTTTTTCGGATCTATACCCTTATTTTTGATATCTTCCAGTAACTGCTGTATAACAGTGGAAGCATATTTTGCATGGTGCTGGGCAGCTTCACGGGGATGAATTCCACCGGTTTCTGGCTGATAGGTTTCAGTGACCTCTGATATTACATCATCGTTATCCACAACAGCTGCACTTAGGTTCCATGCAGTACCTTCAATCCCGAGAACTCTGGTTTTCAATGATTTAATCTCCTGGATACTGTAAAACTAATGGTTATAATATTAGTTAATGATTCATATAAAAACCGGGAAATTATAATTATTTATCAATCCTGATATTTCTTATATTAACCTTTTTGTGGATAGGTGATGTATAAACTGGGGAAAAAGTTTAAAGTTGAACTGTTATAGAGCTAATTTATGAAAGTTATTTCTGTAATCGGTCACAAAAAATCAGGGAAAACCACACTTGTAACTCAACTGGTAAAGGAACTGTCCAGAACGGGTAAAGTCGGAACTGTAAAAAGCATGATTTATCACCGCTTCAATCCTGACGATACTGACACAGGCAAACATTTTGATTCTGGAGCAGATATTGTTACAGCCCTTACAAAAGATGAATTCGTGATGGTGTCACACAATCCTTCTATTGTAAAAGCACTTGATACACTTGCAGACAATGGTATGGATTTTGCTATTGTGGAAGGTGATAAAGACAGTGATTTACCCAAGATAGTACTGGGTGATATGGAAGATAAAAACCAAATTTACAATGTGGTCGAGCAAATTCCGAATGTTTCCGAAATTGATGTCAATAAAATCGTTGAAATCATCCGTTCTCAGCCGGACTGGATTACCCTCGACTTTTTAATAAAAAAGGTAAAGAAGAACCCCGAAATCAAAAAAGCAGGTTCAATCGGAACTTTTTCAGGTATTGTAAGAGAAATTACTTCTGAGGTCCAGACACAGATGCTGGAATTTGAAAAATATGAAACTGTAGCAGAGGACAAAATAAACCAGATATGTGCAGAACTCAAACAAAAACCGGGAATACTGGACGTGTTAATCCATCACAAATCTGGTAGAATCAACCCAGGGGAGGATATTGTGTATATAGTTGTTGCCTCGTCCCATAGAATTGAACTGTTCCAGACTCTGAGTGAAGCTATTGAAAGAGTTAAATCAGAGGTTCCTATCTGGAAAAAAGAGATTACCATTGATGGTGATTACTGGGTTCATGACCATGGTTAATTTAATCGTTTTCAAATAAAAGGTGTTATAAATTTCAACGGCTTTGTAACATTTAACGGTGGAAAATTAATAGCATCAATTATTATATATATCCATAATTCATAACAAGAGGATTGACAACAGACGTAGAGGATGAGGGTAAAACTCTACATCTGTTTGAGGTAGTGGACGAGCGTGTATAATGATTGAGTGGGGTTCAACCGGGGTTTGTGGATTGAAGGTGGTCAATGAGGTTTATTTATCCAATCTGCGTTAGTCGGAGGTTAGCACAGGTGGATAATATACTGACCAGTTCCAATCAACCAATCACTACAAAATTCTTGTAAATGTATAGTGATAAAAATTCGCAATGTATAAATATAAGAATTAATAATTAACTATTCGGGGTCTAAATATGGAAAAATTGAAACAGTCACCCTATGTATATGCATACCCTGACAACAATAGTGAAAAACTAAATATTGAAATTAAATTGCCAGGTGTGAAAAGGGAAAACATCAATTTGAAACTTGAGGAGGACAAGTTTTCAGTAAATGCCAAAAATAAAAATAAGGAATATGTAGGAACATATTCTACATCCTATCTTATAGACCCAAAAAGGGCGGTTACAAAATATACCAATAACAAACTGTATGTGACTGCTCCGATGTGGATGTAAAAAAGATGACAGGAATATGTGTTTATAACAAGGGGGGAGTATAAGAATCAGGATATAAATCTTGGTTAAAAACGGTTTTCTAATAAACAGATTTAAAAATCAAATTCTGTTTTATTTCTTATTTTTTATTTTTCAATTTTGGTAACTTAGGTACTTAATATATATCCTAAAAACTATTTCCAAAAGATTATATTTCTTATTTTAATACATCATTATGAGTATTAATTCAAATATCATCTGTTAGACCACGGATGAGGTTGGGGGTATAGGATTTGAAAAAGTATCATAAAATGATTTATTTAACAATAGTATTTTTGGCAATGATATTTGTAATGTCAGGTGTAGTAAGCGCACAAAATGGAGATTGTCCTGACTGTCCTGAGGAAGCACAGTGCAATGAAACTCCATGTGTGAGAGAATTGATAGCAGGACAAAATTATTACGCTGGAGATGTAGTGGTATGGAACAATGAATCTCATATTTTTGTCAAATATAACACAAATGATGACTGGTGTCTGAATGAGACTCAAGTATACGTTGGCACCTCATATATGAGTGCTGCTCCTGGTAGTTATGATTACAAAGAGGAACATAACCCTTGTGATGATAATTTTACTTACGAAATACCAATACCATCATTAGGTGATTGTGATACAGTTTATGTAGCAACACATGCGGTTGTATACAAATTAAATTCTGATGCACCTGGTGGTTCTGATGAAACTGCATGGGGTCAAGGTCCACAAATCAACGGTGGTTGGGCTATGTATTTCTGCTATACAATAGCACCAACCGCTTCAATTGGTGATTTTGTATGGGGCGATACGAACAAAAATGGAACTCAGGATATAGGAGAACTGGGTATTCCAGGTGTACCTGTTGAACTGTACAATTGCAGTGATGATTCTTTAATAGCAACTACAACAACCAATGGGAGTGGTTATTATAATTTCTCAAACCTGGAATCAGGGGACTATTATGTTAATTTCACAGCTCCACCTGGATTTGAGTTTACCTTGCAGAACCAGGGTGATGATACATTAGATAGTGATGCAAACAATACTACCGGAAATACCTCTTGTATTACTTTGGGGTCAGGTGAAAATAACAATACGGTAGATGCTGGATTATATCAGGTTGAAATACCGGAAGATGAGGCAGCTATCGGGGATCATGTGTGGGGAGATTTAAACGGAAACGGTATACAGAATGAAGGTGAACCTGGTATTCAGGGTTTGACTGTAGAACTCTACAACTGCAGTGATGATACACTAGTATCAAGCACTATAACTGATGAAAACGGGTACTATAACTTCACAGTTACACCTGGTGAATATTATGTGAAATTTTTCTCAGACGGTTATGAATTTACTTTACAGGACCAGGGAGCAGATGATACAGCTGATAGTGATGCAAACAGTACAGGTGAAACTGAATGTGTGACATTGGCTTCCAATGAAACCAATTATACAGTAGACGCAGGATTATATCAACCGGCTTCCATAGGTGATTATGTCTGGGAAGATATGGATGGAGACGGCGTTCAGAATGATGGTGATACAGGTATTGACAATGTAACTGTTGAATTGTACAATTGCAATGGTGATTTTTTGGCAACTACAACAACCAATGAAACTGGTTACTACAATTTCACAGATTTGGCACCAGGGGACTATTATGTTAATTTCACAGCGCCACCAGGATATGAATTCACTTTTTTGGGTCAGGGAGCCAATTTTGAAGATAGCGATGCTAATCCATTAGGAAATACCAGCTGTGTAACCTTAACTTCGGGTGAAAATAACAATACAATAGATGCAGGATTATATCAACCAGCATCAATCGGTGATTTCGTGTGGAACGACCAGGATGTAAACGGAACACAGGATAATGGAGAACTAGGTGTAACAGGGGTATTGGTTAAACTGCATGATTGTGATACAGGAATTGAAATTGCAAATACGACCACTAACGGAACAGGTTATTACAATTTCACAAATTTGGCGCCTGGAGACTATTATGTTAATTTCACAGCTCCAGCTGGGTTTGAGTTTACCTTGCAGGACCAGGGTGATGATGCATTAGATAGTGATGCCAATAATACTGCTGGAAATACCTCTTGTATAACATTGTCATCAGGTGAAAATAACAATACAATAGATGCAGGATTATTTGTTGAATTATTAGAGGATAAAGCATCAATCGGGGACCGTGTATGGTTAGATTTGAACGAAGATGGAGTCCAGAATGAAGGAGAACCCGGAATAGAAAATGTAACTGTTGAGCTTTACTACTGTAATGGAACTTTTGTGAATTCAACTACAACCGATTCGAATGGATTTTATCTGTTTACAGATTTGAATCCAGATTCATATTATCTCAACTTTGTGTTGCCAGAAGGTTACAAGTTTTCATTACAAAATCAAGGGGGAGATAGTTCTGCTGATAGTGATGCCAACACATCTCTTGGTAATACATCATGTGTGACATTGACATCTGGTGAATATAATAATACTTTAGATGCAGGTTTAATCTTCGAACCATCGCCAGAGATAGATATTGAAAAATACACCAATGGACAGGATGCCGATGATCCAAGTGGACCCGCCATCCAGATAGGCAGTCAGGTAACCTGGACATATAATGTGACAAATACCGGTAATGTGAACCTAACAGATGTCAATGTGACAGATAGTAAAGGTGTGACAGTGAATTGTCCAAAAACCACTCTCAATGTATCTGAATCTATAATCTGTACCGCTACAGGAACTGCTAAACCGGGACAGTACAGCAATTATGGTAATGTCACTGCCATGTACAATGGGTTCCAGGTAAATGACAGCGATCCAAGCCATTACTTTGGATATGACCACTGGGCGGGAGTGCCTACAGCAAATCCTGTATTATTAGTAGGTTTGCTTGGTGTTGCAATGCTTTTGTTCCTGAGAAGATAACAATATAAGAAATGAATCGAATAAATAAATTGGACAGTAATTTTTCTGTCTATTATTTTTTTACTTTTTAGAACCAACAATCAATGCTACATACCTGTTGTGATAATTTTCAGCATCGTTTTTACCGGTCATTTCTAACCACTTTTTACCTGAATGTATCGGATGGTCGCCACAGATTATAAACAAACTATCATCCCTTGTATGTGAGTAAATAGTTCCAATATTTTCATCTACAGAACCAGCAGAGTATTTGATATCATCCCATGTGTCGGACATGTGGGCAAATCTATCTATTGCTCTTATATGTACTGCTATGATATCAGGATTGGATTTTAGTGCTTTTACCGTATTTTCTGCAACTTTTTTGTCATATTCTATGATGTCATCAGAATCAGGTATGCCAAAAGTTCCATAAATACGACCCGCCAAACTTTCAGCACCGAGTGATTCGATAACAATCCCTGATTTGAGACCTGAATCATGTCCCCATTCCATGATAGTTTTGATCTTCGGATTGTATTCGTCTTTTGCACGTTCTTTATATATGTCATCTGTATAATATAGGTGATGTTCTTCAGGATAGTATCCTGTAAATATAGATGCAATTGCAGGGGTTGTATGGTCAGCAGGGGATTTACACTTAAATACCATTCCTGAATTAGCGATTTTTTGCAGATTTGGCATTGATTCTGTTAAACGCTGATATAAAGCGTACCCTAAACTATCGACAATTATCAAAATCACCTTTCTGGTTTTATTTTCCCTTGCATATTCTGTGATTTGATTCAGAACATGTCCATGGGGTTTTACCATATTTATATGAAGTATTTCAGAAATGGTAGGTGCTATATCAACAAGGCTGCATTCGGTGTTTAAATTCATATGTGCAAATATTTGGGTAACATTATATTTACCATATTCTGTTTTGATATCCGCCACTATTTAATATAATCAATTCGTTATAATAGGTGTAATAAGGGGAGATTTCCAATGCCTACAATGGGTATTATAGCCTGCAAAATGTTTGAAGATGAAATTGTTCATGTGATAGAGAATGATTCATCCATTGATGATGTTATTGTTATAAAAAATGAAAATTTTGAAGGATTAACTTCTAAACTTGATGATATTAGACATCCCTATACCTTATCACCGTTTGATGATGTAGATGAAAACCTGAATAGCAGTGATAACAGTGATGGGTATTATATTGTTGTTAATATGCTTGAATTTGGGCTCCATGTGAACCCTTCTGACCTCAAAAACGAAGTTTACAAAAAGGTGGACGAGTTGTCCCAATTTTCAGATGGTATCCTTGTGTTTTACGGGCTTTGTGGAAATGTGCTTGGTAATATAGAACATGATTTTGAAAATGTATCCTGTCAGGTACGCATATTGAAAGAAAACAGTGGACAAGTTGTAGATGACTGTATAGGTGCAGTTCTCGGCGGCAGAAAAAAGTATTTGAAAGCATTGACAAGCTCAAGAGGTGTAGGGACATTTTTCCTGACACCCATGTGGGCTGCCAACTGGAAAGAGATGATTAAGGAAGCGGGTTTTACCAGTGACCCTTATGACCATAAAATGGCTAAATTTGCTTTTGATTATGCAGGTTATAAGAATGCAGGTAAAATCGAGACAGGACTAAATTACGAAAAAAATTTTGAAGTTAAGGTAGATGAATTTGCAGATGCGTTTAATTTTGATATTATTAAATTTAAGGGAGATTTGAGTCTGATAGAAAACTGCTATGAAAAAACCAAATCCGATATCATGACCTGATATATTTTTTGTTAAATATTTCTTTCCTTGCAGTGTTTAAAAGTTCCCAACATTGATATATAGGAAACCTAATAATTATTTTATTGTTTCAAAACAAATGATATTAAAGTAATTGAATGTAACTAAATTAAAAAGGAGTACTTAATATGCAATACAGTCTTGGAGTTGATGCAGGTGGAACCTACACAGATTCGGTAATTTTGAGGAATTCGGATGGAGCAATTGTAAGTGCAAACAAAGCACTGACAACATATCCCGACCTTCTTGAAGGTATAAAAAATTCCATCGATGGACTGGATCCCTCTTATCTGGAAGATATTAATATTGTTTCAGTTTCCACCACACTGGCTACCAATACCATACTTGAAAAGACAGGTTATCCTGTAGGTTTGATACTATCTGGTGAATATGATGTACCGGCAAATTCAGGTATAGATTATTATACAATTGTAAAAGGCGGACATGACAGTAAGGGTCTGGAAGTTGCAACCCTTGATGAAGAAAAAGTTAAAGAATTTGTAAACAAAGTTAAAGATAAAGTATCAGCATTTGCAGTATCATCCTATTTCAGTGTCAGGAATCCTGAACATGAGCTACGTATTAAAAAAATAGTTCAGGATATCACAGATTATCCGGTTGTTTGTGGTCATGAGCTTTCCCAGGACCTCGGTGCCTATGAACGAGGGGTCACAGCTTATCTGAATGGCCAGCTTATACCGATAGCAAATCGGTTCATCCAGTCCATAATATCAGAAACCGAAAGGAGGGGTATTGATGCAAGACTATTGATGCTAAAGTGTGACGGTTCTGTAGTAGGGATTAAGGAAGCCCTTGAAAAACCGATAGAGTCTATTTTTTCAGGACCAGCAGCCAGTCTCGTAGGAGCATCATATCTTGAAGACCTTGACAGCTGTGCCGTTATCGACCTTGGTGGGACAAGTACAGATGTATCCCTCATGGAAAACGGACTGCCTGAATTGACAGAAACCGGTGCGGTGGTAGGCGGCTGGCAAACCAAAGTAAAGGCACTGCGTATGGAAACTTCTGCAATGGGCGGAGACAGCCATGTATGGGTCAGAAACCAGAAAGTCAATATCGGTCCAAGGAGAGTTATCCCTCTGTGTGTGGCTGCGGAAAAGTACCCCGGATTCCTGGATAAGTTGAAAAGTGGCAGAGTTCCTTCAAAAAGACAGTTAACCGAAAATATCCAGCCTACTAAATTTTATATTACAACAGGTGAAGAATCTGTCAAACTAAGTGAAGCAGAACACAAAATTATTGAGCGAATCGAGGAAAATGAGCCGGCATCCCTTAATGAAATATTCTGGGAAAGTTCGGCTTCTGATATGTATCTGAACCTCCTGGTCCAAAAGCGTCTGGTTCAGGCAATAGGATTTACACCTACTGATGCTCTTCATGTACTGGGTGATTATGAAGATTGGAATATCAATGCATCCAATATAGGAGCAACTCTGCTGTCTAAGTTCACAAATAATATGGGTGTTGAAGAACTGTGCCGACATGTTAAAAATGAAGTCGGTCTGAATATGGGATTGAATCTGATGTCCTATGTTTTAAAAGGTGTTGATAAAGCAGAAATTGATAAAATCCTTCGTGGAGACTACCTGACACATTTTAACCTTGAAGTGCCGGTTGTACTAATAGGCGCACCATCTAAAGTCTATCAGGATGAAATCAGTAAACTAATAGATGCTGATATACGTGTACCTTCACATGCAGGGGTTGGCAACGCGGTTGGTGCTCTTGTTGGTAAAGGTATAAAACGGATTGAAATACTGTTGAAATCCGTGTATAGTAAAAACAAAAAACGGGTGGTAGTTTTCTATCCTGGTGGTAGAGAAGAATTTCCGCTGTATGAGGAAGCGCTTGAGTATGCAAAGGATATTGGTCACAGAATGGTGATGGATTATATGACTGAATCTGGCTTGGATAAAGGGGAAGTGAAGGTCGATACGCGGAGAAATGATATAACTATACATGAGGGAACAGGAATACCTATAGAAACCAACCTTGTGTTTACAGGGGTAGGAATGCCCAAAGCCAAAAAGGAGAAAGTTGAAAGCTAAACAGCTTTTTACCATTTTTATTTAGAGGTAACGTACCCATGCCAGTACTGAGTTTTATAGCCTGCAGAATATTTGAAAATGAAATTGTGTATTTAATAAAAAACGATCCTGCAATTGATGAAGTAATAGTGGTAGATAATGAAGATAGTAAAAAACTACAGGGAAAACTGGATGATGTTGACTGTTCCTACAAAGTTCTGCCTGTTGATAAACTCCCTCAAAAATCAGAACATGAAGGTGGAAAGTTTGCACTTATAGTTGATTTGCTTGAATTTGCCCTTGATGCATCTCCTGAAAAACTCAAAAAAGGAGTCTATGAAGAAATTGAGACAATGTCCAAATATGCAGACGGGGTCCTTGTGTTTTACGGGTTGTGTGGAAATGTAATGGGACAGGTTGAAAGTGATTTTAAGAACCATCCATGTTATGTGGGAATTTTAAAAGATGAAAAGGGGGAGGTAATGGATGACTGCATCGCTGCATCACTTGGCAGCAGAGAAATGTATCTGGATGCTATAATGGGGTGCAAAGGTGAAGGCATATATTTCCTTACTCCTATGCAGGCTACATACTGGAAGGATATGCTGAAGATAGCAAGAATCACTCCAGACCCTGATGATATCGAAATGACAAAATATGTATTTGATTATTCAGGATACAAAAAAGTCGCTAAAGTGGATACCGGGCTTGATTATGACAGGGACTTTGAAGAAAGGGTTGGTGAATTTTCCCGGTTATTCGATTTAGATGTAGTAGAAATGAAAGGAGACCTCGGGCTTATTGAAAGATGTTATAAAAATGCTAAATCCAGGATAAATGCTCCAGGGTCAGATTTAATGTAACTCTGATAGATTCCCTCATTATTTAAATATCTCTTTTAACTTATACGGAATCTATGGTAGTCTTTAGAAGCGGAGCCTACACACTAAAAACAAGACCTGATATTATTGAGACAGAAAAAGAATTCAGGGACAATATGGACCTTTCCCAGGTAAACGGTGTACTTTTTAATGTGCTTGCATTGAAAAATTCTTCAGTACTTGCTGAATATGATGCCATGATGTGGAAGGAAAATCAGGTCTGGTTTGTGGAGTATAAGGATTCAGTAGGTGCAGTAAAACGCATGAATGCAAAACGAGCACAGCAGGTTTCTGATACTTCCAGAAATCTTGCCCGTATATTTGGTTTTGCAGAATACAATTTTACAATTGTTGTGAACGGACTGGAAGAAGAGACAATAAAAGGTGGAGCTACGGTCCTTCCACTTCGCGAGCTCAATGGTTTTGAACCGGAATATTATTCTGCCTATGTGGAGCTGGATTATATCAATAAACTGCTGGAAAAATACAGCAGAGATGATTATCAATCAGAGGTTTCTGGTGAAAAAGTTCTATCAGATTTGAATAAACTGAAAAATATGATTGAGCAAAATATATGATATTACATCATAACTATAACAGGATATTAACATGACACTTACTGGAAATTCCTATGCACTTGGTGCAGGTACCATTATTAACGCTATCGCTACATTAAAAGGTTCTGCTTTTGGTGTAGATTTGAAGACATATGCAAAGGTTGAATTGTCAGAGGACAGTGACATTATTCATGGAGAAATTGATGGTAATCCTGATGCTGATACTGCATTGATAGAAAGGGCAGTTGAGCTGGTTCTTCAACATTATGGGTATGATTATGGCGGAAATGTTGCTACAAAAAGTGAAATTCCGATTGCCAGTGGGCTAAAAAGTAGCAGTGCGGCTGCAAATGCAACAGTGCTTGCAACACTGGATGCAATCGGCGAAAGTATGGAACCTCTTGACGCCGTCAGAATAGGTGTTCAGGCAGCAAAAGATTCAGCCGTGACAATCACCGGTGCATTTGATGATGCTTGTGCGTCTTTTTTTGGAGGTATCGTGCTTACAGACAATGAAAAAATGGAACTTATCAAAAGAACTGAATGTAATAGTGATGTTCTGATTTTTGCACCAGATGAAAAGGGTTTTAGTTCCCATACCGATGTATCACGTTCAAAATTGGTTGCTGACTGGGTCAATATTGCCTATGAGCTTGCACTTGATGGGGATTACGGCCATGCAATGACATTGAACGGATTCCTGTACTGTGGAGCACTTGGATTTGATACCGAACTCATGATGCGTGCACTTGAGGTAGGTGTTGAAGATGTGAGTCTGTCAGGTACGGGTCCTGCATTTACTGCACTTGTTGAAAATAATAAAGTTGACGAACTTAAACAAACATGGGAAAATTGCAACATAAGCGGAAATGTGATAAAGACTAAAATCAATAATAAAGGTGCAGATTATAAATAATATTAATACAAAAACCAACGGTTGCATTATAGATGACAACGATTGAAGAAACAAGAGCAGAAATCCAGCAAATCGATAGTGAAATACTTGCACTTATAAAAAAGCGTGTGGACCTGGCAGAAAAAGTACTGGATGCAAAAAGAAATGAAAATCTATCCATAAATGATGAAGAACAAAACCGTGTAGTTATAAACCGGGCAATGGACGAGGCAACAGAACTCAACCTTGATACGGCAGCTGTAAAAAAGATATATGAAACTCTTATTCAAATGAGTATAGACAAACAGTACGAATTAAGTGGTAACGGAAACCTACCCTGATATTTAACAGACAAACTCTGATTTTAAAACTATCTGTAAAAACACAAGACTATTTTGGAGTGGAGAAACAATAATGGTAGATGTAGCGATAATTTCTGGTTCTGATTCAGATAAAGATATAGCAGAAAAAGCAACAAAGGTTCTTGACGAAACCGAATATAACTATGATGTACAGGTAATTTCAGCACATAGAAATCCTGATAAACTGGATGAATATGTCACATCAAGTGATGCAAAAGTTTTCATAACCATAGCCGGGCTTTCGGCAGCATTACCGGGCGTTGTTGCATCAAAAACAGAAAAACCGGTAATCGGTGTTCCGGTAAACGCTAAACTCGGTGGGCTGGATGCACTGCTCTCAACCGTTCAGATGCCTCCGGGTGTACCTGTAGCAACAGTTGGAATCGACAATGGGAAAAACGCAGCCAATCTTGCGATACGAATTTTGAATTTATTAAAATAACGTAGGGTTGGGTTAAACCAACCCTTCATATTATTTTTATTTAGTCCAAGCTTTTTTCTGTGTTATAACATCTCTGGCAAAACTTTTTGCCTTTTCTACTTTTGTCTCATCTGGTTGCCCTTTTCCAGCTGCAACCAGTTCTGCAAATTGATTCATTTGTGGGTCATCTGAATTTTGTAACATGTCCATGATTTCCTGAGAAACTTCTCCCTGACACTGGAAAACATCCACAATATTGGCTCCTTTTGCAGCTTCCTTGGATTTTGAAATCCAGTCTGAAACCTGTCCAAAGTCTTCAGGAGCACCATGAGTTATGAACAGGGCTATGTCTTTATTTTTGGTGTTATTGTTAAGGAATTTTTTGACCTCATCTGGAGCATTGAACTGATGGATGGGAAAACCGATAAATGCAAGGTCATATCCTTCAAGGTTGTCGACCTCTTTTATCTCTTTGATTTCTTTATCATCGTCGATTGTATCATAAATGGCATCTGCTATCTTTTTTGTATTACCGGTCTGTGTCATATAGGTTACTAATACTTTCATATAAGTCCCCCTTTATTTTATTTGTCAGGATGTTCACCCTGATGTTTTTAGTATAATGTTTCAACTGTTTTATATTTTACTATAACCAGTTGTATATAATTGCTTATATGTATGGATAAACATAGAAATTGTGAAACAATATTTAGTAACACTGGTTCTCTCTTGGGGATATCGTTTTTATGCAAGATTTTTATACTTTCAGGTAATATTTTAAAACATGGTCAACAGAACTAACATATTAATTACCGGTCTATTGTTATTGCTGATGTTTTTACTGCCAGTATCAATGGCAACTGCACAGAATGTTACAGAATCACAGGAACAGTCAGAAGATGAATTATACAATCATATCAAATCGAATATCTCTGTGTACAACCAGCATACAGAAATGGTTCCAGGATTTGTAAAATCACTGGTAGGAAATGAAGAAATACTTGTTTTGATAGAGAAAAACAACAATGATACACTTCTTATTAAAGCTGTAACAGAAAATGCAGAAATAACTCAATTCGATAAAATCGAAAACGAATCGCAGATGAATCCCACAGTAAAGGTAACAACAAATGAGGAAACAGTTCACAGCCTGATGAATTCAGATGACCCCATAGAAACCTTTAAACAGCTCCGTGAAGATGGAAAATTGGACATTGAACCTGTAGGAGTGACTAAGAAAGCGGTTTTTTGGGTATCTGAGCGAATTTTCAACCTGTTTGGTTGATTTTTTAAATATTTCCGCATTTTTAAACCTACATATACTATAACTATTCTATTTTTCAATTTTTAAAATTGTAATTACTGGTTAATATCTTTAATATTTGTCATTTTTATAATTACATTTTTTCGTATGGAGGCGTTAATATTTATAGGATTATAAACATCATTGAATTTAACATGATTAACCAATAATATAGGGGAGAAATATCATAATGAGTGTTGATTTTAATATCAAAGTAGGTGGAGAAGCAGGTCAGGGTCTGCAAACAATAGGACAAATCCTATCTAAGACATTTCTTAGAGGTGGATTCCATGTGTTTGGAACCCAGTTCTATCTTTCTCGGATACGGGGAGGGCACAACTATTATCAGGCAAGGATAAGTGATAATCCTATTAAAGCCATAACAGAAGACGTTAATCTGCTCATCGCCCTTGATAAAGCATCAATAGACAAGCATTTTGATGAATTATCTGGTGGTGTTGTGCTGGTTGATAAAGATAAAGTCAAAGTGGATAATGATGATAAATCCATATTCCATGTACCTTTTACCAAAATAGCAGAAGATGTGGGTGGAAAAATATATACCAATACAGTTGCAGTGGGGGCAGCTCTTGGCCTTTTATGTTATAATTTTGACATGTTAAAAGAAGTTCTTAATGATACCTTTTCCAAAAAAGGGGATGAGATTGTAAACAAAAACATCGAGGCTGCCAGCTCAGGTTATAATTATGCACAGGAAAATTATGAAGGTAAATGTCATTATGAATTAGAATCACCTGGTTCTTCACAGAAAAGGATGCTGATAACTGGTAATGAGGCAGTAGCTCTTGGTGCACTTGCTTCCGGTATCAAGTTTATATCTGCCTATCCAATGACTCCTTCTACAGGGGTTTTGAACTATATTGCTGCGAATGCAGACAGATTTGGAGTTGTTGCAGAGCAGGCAGAAGATGAAATATCAGCACTGAACATGTCGATCGGCGCTTCATTTGCAGGTGCACGTTCAATGGTCACTACATCAGGAGGGGGATTTTCACTCATGGTTGAGGCTGTTGGTCTCTCAGGGATAACCGAAACACCCGTTGTTATATTCCTGGGACAGAGACCAGGTCCTGCGACAGGACTTCCTACCATGACAGAACAGGGCGACCTGGAGTTTGTACTCCATGCGGCACAGGGTGAATTCCCAAGATGTGTGTTTGCACCTAAAACACCAGAAGATGCTTTTTATCTTACATCAAAAGCATTCAACATGGCTGATAAATATCAGACACCTGCCTTTATCATGAGTGACCAGTATCTTGCGGATTCCGAATTTACCTGCGAAAAATTCGATGCATCAAAAATTTCAATTGAACGTCATTTGCTAACAGAAAGTAATGAGGCAGAACAGGATAAAGAGTACAAACGCTACAAATTCACATCTTCAGGTATATCTCCCAGAGCATTACCAGGACAGTTCAGTTCGCTTGTTGTGGCAGACAGTGATGAACATGATGAATACGGACATATAGACCAGACCATAGACAACCGGATAAAAATAAATGAGAAACGTCTCAACAAACTAGAAGGGCTTAAAATGGAAATGTCAGAACCTGAAATCTACGGTTCTGATTCTGCAGATATAACTCTTATAGGGTGGGGATCTACTTATGGAACACTAACAGAGACTGTAGATATTCTCAGGAATAAAGGGGTAGATATAAACCTTGTACAATTTAATGAAGTCTATCCGTTACCTGAATCTGTAAAAAACATCCTTAATAAAGCCTGTTCATCAGACCTGATATGTGTTGAAAACAATGCAACAGGTCAGTTTTCCAGAGTTTTGAAAGTAGAAACTGGAGTATCAGTAACCGGCCACGTGTTAAAATACGATGGTAAACCGTTTACACCGAGATATATTATCCATGAACTTGAAAGCAAGGGAGTTTTACAATGACAACTAAAGATGATTATAAAAATGAAGTGGAGATTGAATGGTGTCCTGGGTGCGGGAATTTTGGAATCCTCACATCAGTAAAAAATGCGTTGTCTGAACTTGATATCCCGCCTCACAAGGTTCTTATGGTTTCCGGAATAGGGCAATCGGGTAAACTCCCTCATTATCTAAGATGCAATGTATTCAATGGTCTTCATGGGCGCACGCTCCCAACAGCAACAGGTGCGAAAATTTCCAATCATGACCTCAATGTTATAGCTGTTGGCGGAGACGGTGATATGTACGGTGAAGGGGGAAATCACTTTGTTCATGCAATAAGAAGGAATCCCGATATAACTGTAATTGTCCACGACAACCAGATATATGGTCTGACAAAAGGTCAGGCATCACCTACCAGTGATATAGGTATGAAAACAAAGGTTCAAAAGCATGGAGTGATGCATACACCTTTCAATTCACTGGCAACTGCAATATCTCTGGACTGTACATTTGTTAGCAGGGGATTTGCAGGTGATGTCAAGCATCTTTCAGGACTTATCAAACAGGCGATAGAACATAAAGGTCTCTCTCTGGTTGATATCCTACAGCCGTGTGTGACATTTAATAGATTGAATACATTCAAATGGTACAAAGAAAGAGTTTATAAGCTAGAGGAAACCGGTTACAAACCTGATGATAAAACGAGGGCTTTTGAAAAATCCATGGAATGGGGGGATAACATCCCTATCGGGGTCTTTTACAGGAAGGATGATAAACCAACCTTTGAAGACAAACTGCCGGTGCTTGATTCAGCACCTCTTATAAACCTGGGAACAGATCCATCGATGGTTGATGAATTAATGGAAGAATTCATGTCAGCTACTAACCGCTAAAGCGGTTAGCTTGTCCTTCCCTCTTAACTAATAGAAGCTAATCGGAGGACATCAGGAAGGCTGACAGCTCCCCTTATACGTTTTAATAACTGTTTTCCTCTGGACAATATAATGTTGAAGTTTCAGTATTATAATCCCATAGGTGCCTTAAACGTTTATATTACGATATAAGTTATATACGTTTAAAAACATTTTTGGGTAATAGATGTTATTTTTGATTCATTAATGGTTTTTTTAGTTTGGACGCATTCCTCACTCTTTAACCGAAGTTTAAAGATATCTTTTAAACAACTTCAATCAATGGTTTAAGTTTAACTCTAAATTTTCAATTTAGAGTGTTTTGATTTAAAGAAAACATTTAAAACTGTTGGCTTCCTGCTCTATTTCTCGTGAAAATGTGAATCTACTCCTTCTTTCAGTTTTTATGCCTGCCGCAAAGCACAACCAGTTCTTCAAAAAAGTATCTGTTCCTGCAGACAATATTAACTTCGAACCCCCTTGATTCCATCATCTGTTCAATGTATTCTGTACCTGAAAGCGATGAAACCAGCAGCATGATTATTCCTTCTGGTTTAAGATAATCACAAACATTGTTCAAAAAATCCCTTATCGCATCACACCCATCGACACCACCATCATATGAATAATTCATCCATCCGGGTACTTTTTCATCATCATTGGTAGGTAGGTAAGGAGGATTGAACAGAATAAAATCAAAACATGGATAAGGTTTTAAACCATCGAACATATCAGTCCGCACTACTTCCACACCGTTTGACCTTGCACATCTTGCAGCATGTGGATTTATTTCGGTTGTGATGATATTTATATTAAAATTGGTTTTAAGTACAGCGGATACAAACCCTGAGCCTGTGCCGATTTCCAGGACATTCATACCATTCCTGATAAAATTAAAAGCTGAATCAGTTAAAAGGAATGTATCTTCAGCAGGTTCATATACATTATCTGCAAATTGTACATGGGTATTTTTGTATCGTATTTTTGCCATGATTTTAACTATTTTCTGTTTTGAATTTGAAAAGCTGGTTTGCGATGTAGGCAAGTTCTGAAGGTTCCAGATTTTCAGCACGTTTATTCATGTATTCATTTGGTAATGTATTAATGATTTCTTTTATATTGTTGATGCCCAGTTTGTTGTTGGTATTCAGGATAGCGTTTCTTAATTTTTTTCGCCTCTGTCCGAATACAGCTGTAACAAACGTCAGGAAAAAATCCTCATCAACAACTTCAAAGGAAGCGGGTCTTGGAATCAGTTTGACTACAGCGGATTTAACTTCTGGAGCGGGTTTGAATGCAGAACGGGGGACTTTCATGATAATAGAAGCATCAGCAAAAAAATTGGTTGTAACAGTCAACCTGCTGTAATCCTTGGTATTTTTCGGTGATATCATCCGTCTGGCAAACTC
Organism: Methanohalobium sp.; assembly: GCF_046546175.1. Taxonomy (NCBI): domain Archaea; kingdom Methanobacteriati; phylum Methanobacteriota; class Methanomicrobia; order Methanosarcinales; family Methanosarcinaceae; genus Methanohalobium; species Methanohalobium sp. The sequence continues at coordinate 27,360 of NZ_JBKGYF010000007.1, forward strand.
GTACTGGTACATCAATATTCCAAGTTCAAAATCATGTTTTAAAAGCTTAAAAGTGATGTGTGAGGATATCGAATAGGGCAGGTTTGCAACTACTTTGTTAAATACGGGTAGTTCAACATCAAGTATGTCCCCTTCTATTATCTCTACATTATCGTAGTCTGCAAACCGCTCTCTTAAAATAGCACATAGGTACGGGTCGAGTTCTACAGCGATGAGCTTTCCAACCCATCCTGCGATTTTTACTGTAAGGTTACCTATCCCTGCACCGATTTCAAGCACAGTGTCATCTTCATTTAATTCTGCAGAATCCACAATCTTGTTAAGGAAGTGTTCATCGACCAGAAAATGCTGGTCATGATCTCCTCCTGTAATTCCATATTCATCTAATATAGATTCAACCACGTTAAATCACTGGTTTAGATTATTCTTCCTTCTTTTTTGGATGATGCGGTTCGGCCGTAAATAACCGATATTTGATGTTGTCATCCTTCAATTCTTCTTCGATTCGTTTGGCAATAATTTTTGTTGGGTTGTGTACACCATTAACTCTCTTGTGTATATCCTCGAAATTCTTGAAATTGCCTTTTTTCTTTTCATCAATTATTGCCCACATGAGCTTTTTACCAATGCCTGGAAGAAGTTCAAGCATGTGAAGTCTGGTGGTTATAGGGTGGGCGTCATTGAAAAATTTGACAAACCTGTCTTCCTGTTCGTGGACTGTTTTTTCAAGTACATAGGGAAGTTCAAGTTGTGCACCATGGCTTAATTCGTCATAACTTATTCTGTGTTTTACATGGTCAACAAATTTTCGTTCACCATCACCTATATAAACACGGGACTGTATTTCTGGGGAAACTCCCTCTTTAGGAACCATTTCCATTAAAACAAAATATCTATCACCCACACCCTGTAAAAGAGGTTTCTTTTGGTGAGTGGGTCTGGTGTCCTTAGGGTTTCCATAGGGTAGATAATCAAGTACCCATGCGTAATCTTCTTTTTGTTTCGGTTTTCCCCTTTTTTTCATTATATACCCACCGGTAACTCTGCATTCTATATATGCCACTCGTTATACAAATGTGTTGCAAGTATAGTGTGAGTGATTCTTATATAACTTTATTCCAAAGTTTCACTTATTGTATTTAGAATTTCATCAAGTTCCTGCTCTGATAAAGTGTATCTCTCTTTTGAATATATAGCTCTTAATTCATCTTTTGTCTCGGGAAGGATATCAGCTATTTTGACAGCTATCTCTGGTTTTATTTTTTCTAGTCCCATTAAGTTATTTACCAGTTCCCTTGATTTTTCTGCGCTTATTTTTGAGAAAATTTCAGCATGATTTATGGATTTTCGCAATTCATATCCAAGTTCTTCCCCTCGGTCACTGCGTTCTTCCATTATTTTATTGAGGCTTTCTTTTACTTCAGCCAGCGTCATTAACTCTTCTTCCAGGACTTCCTTGACTATCATTGAGATACACTCTTTTAAAATTTAAATTGGGATAGATTTTATGTGATACAGTTTAATAAAGACCAGATTAGTAACCTATAAGATAAATATATCTATGGATACAAAAAGGTATTATTTACAGTAGTAAATAATTTTTAATTTTGTTTCTGCGGTTTAAGGTGCTCCGGGAGGGATATAACTTCTTTTAATGAATTCATATCTCTTACCTGTAAAAGGTACGCTCTTCCACGCTGGCCTATTACTTTACCGGTTTTACCCTGGAATTTTGGATTTGGCATTCCTTTTTGAACACTTGGGTCTATATCGATGTGTACCATCTGGCCTTCTTCGAATTTCTGGATTGCTTTGCTAACTGGAGAAAGTCCTCTTTCACGTACGTTTTTTTTCAGTTTACTCCTTGTGCAGCATCTTTCACCTTCTGATTTTGGCATAATTGTCCTCCTATTTATAAATTAACTTTGATCACATCAAGTTCTGTAACTTCTGCCTGTGTACCAATTATATCTGAAAGATTTGGTTCAGTACGCCCTTCGTCACCAGAAATCAGTTCCTTAACGTAGAGCCCACCTTCACAGTTTACGGTGATTATTGCATGATTATGGGTTAAATCGGATAATTCGATATTATGCACATGACGTTTTCGAATCAAATCGCCTCGCCTGTGTGAAACACGCTGGGGTGTTCTCTGTTCAATATCTACTCCACTAAGAGTGTTAATGGCTGATTTAAGTTTTTCCTCTGAAACCGGCTCATTGAATGTAACTTTAAGTTTATAAACTTTATCCGCCTTTGATGATTTCAGTGTTTCGATCACATCCCTGGACACTGATTTTAATTCATTCACTTCCACTTTTCCCTCGGCAAAGTTGTTGATGTCTTCTTGCAGCCTGTTTATATCAAAATGGCGATATATAGGTCTGACAGCCTCGATAACAAAGGGTCTCCCATCGCCAAGCATAAGAGCATCGATGTCTTCACGGCCAGAGCCGTGGAATTTTGTATCAATACAATGAAGTGTTTTTTGAACCTGGTCGCTAATAATTTCGTCAACTGATTCTTCATATTGTTTGCCTGTGAACCCGCACACCTCACATCCTTTTCCTCTGCACTTGCGGCAGGGCCACCTTGTTTGGGGAATGCCTCGAACCAGTTTACGGTAGCGTCCGTATATATAAACAGACCGTACCTCAAGCAATACATCTTCTTTAGTGAGGTCAAGCATCACCACTATATCCGGATTTTCAAAATCAACTTCTTTTCCTGTTATGGCATTGATACGTTTCCCGATTTCACGATTTAGTTCTGATTTTAATTGTTCGGCATAGACTGTCCCTGATTCGGTCCACAATATTTCTTCATTTTCACTTAATAACCCACTCATACTGGTACCAACAAGGAAATTATCGTATTCAAAGGCTTCCATTTCTGATACAGCGCGCTCTGCCCACCATTCCAGATTATCAAACAGTCCAAGACAGACCCAGCAGGTTTCATCCTCCGGTTCGATATCTGTTAGTTTCCTGGCTATTGGATTGCTTGGTGATAGTTCCTTTAATAGGCTGTCATCATTATCATCTTTGAATATTCTGTCCCCTTCCATGGTAAGATATATTTTGATGGATCTTCCACGTTCATAATTCCCCAGACATGTTGACAGTTTTGCAAACTGTCTCCCAAGGCAGTGGTTGCAGATGGGTCCTTCCTGAATTATTTTTCTGGCAATTTCTGTGATATTCATTGGGGTCACTTAAAATAATTGATTAGAGATGTTGTAACTACTGTACCGGTTGTAGGATACAACACGAATGTTTATTTCTCAAGTGCTCTGTCTAGTTCGTTGTTCAGGATGAGTATGCAGTGGTCAGCATGTATTGAATGCGGTGATACTGAAATCAGTTTTGCATTGGTGTTTAATATTATTTCTTCCTCTTCATCAGTAACTCCTAAATGGTCTCCCAGAATGAACACGGCATCGTTTAATGAGCCTGCAATCTCTCTTATGTCTTCTCCACCTTCACGCAGATACGCAAGAGTTCTGCTTTCATTTTTAAATCCATCGAGCAATGTTTTAAGGTTTCCCTTGCGTATCCATACACCAGGTGTAGATTGGGTTTCAACATCACTGACATTTTTTTCCAGTGCCTTTTTTATTAATGCGCCGCTACTTCTTTCATCAGGGTTAAGATGTTTTATATTTTCACCATTGAAACGTATAATTTTTCCTGGCTCTGGTTGCCCTAGTAGCAGGAGATGTACCTGGACATCAGTTCGAATATCATGGGATAGAAAGAAAGCAGAGTTTATGCATCTGCATAAGATGTCCATTCGTCCTGCGGAGCCTGGTAAATCATTAAGTGAAAAATCGCTTGATGTTGATGCTTTATGACCTATTACTATGAAATCTCGCATGGGTATCCTCACTAAGCCAGTTCTCAGGTTCGTTTTTATACACTTTATGTTTTATTTGTTTGCAGTAACGTATATTTTATATTTAAAACTGATTGCTTAACAGTTTTTTATTATGAAGAAGGAGCAACAGGGGTACATGAAAGCCAACAGTTTCTAACTGTTGGATAAAACTTCTCCGTTGGTTAGTGTTTTTTAACCATATATTTTTTAACGTAGTTGATTATATTTAGATATTTGCAAAAACAATGCTTTCAGTGTATAATTGCTTTGAGCAAGTTGCCTGATTAAGACATTGTTTAATTCAACCAATTGTTTGTGTATCATCAAATTCCATCAGGTATTGTTTGGTGTCGAACACAAACAATGCGATACAGACAGAGATGTATCATACGGGATTACTGGCGCCCAGCAAGTGGCAACATCAAGATGGATGGTGGCCACAGAACTCAATGGATTAATTCTTTGGTGTACGTCAGATGTCTACTTCCCAGATTGCCAGAATTTTGTCTGTTGCTATATATGTGTCTCCTTCTTCTATTATTTCCCATTTACTTGGACTTATATCTTGTTTGGTAAGGGTCTGGGGAAGCACATGCTTATATCCGGTTTCTTTTATATCCCATTTCAGGGTGGTTACCCCGTCAGAGCAATCAACTATTGTACCCCTAAAAAAATCAGGACCTCCACAATGTATATCTACTTTTTTGTTCATAAGGTTAGTTTTTATAAAGGATTCCGTGGTTATCCCTCCTTAATTATAGGATTGTATGTTAGTTTTATAAATTTCTGTTTAAATGGAAAAATCCAATAAATACAATGAGTAACTATATCATATACAAAATAAGGGGTATTTTATGGGTGAACTGTTAACACTCAATAACAGGGTCTCTGGAATCACTGACTCAGGTAACAGGGACCATAACGAAGACAATTGTCTGATGCTAAAAATCGATGATGCATATCTTTTAGCGGTGGCAGACGGACTTGGAGGTCATGCTGCAGGGGATATAGCATCAGGTATTGCTGTCATGAAACTGGAAGAGTTTTTTAAAGAGCAATATTCAAATGAAATGGATAATGAGCAGATTAAGGACCTTCTTCGCGATTGCCATGAACGAATCCATGATGCAATAATTCAGGCATCTGTCGGAGATAAACAGGGGATGGGGACAACACTTGTATCAGCTTTTGTAAAAAATAACAGAGCAATTATAGCAAATACCGGTGATAGTAGATCTACTGTGGTAGCTGCGGGTACAAAATTTAAGACAAAAGACCATTCAATGGTGCAAAAACTTCTTGACAGAGGTATGATTGATGATGAAACAGCCAGATACCATCCCATGAGCCATATAGTAACTCATTCAATGGGAAACGAATTTGATGTTGATCTGTACGAGACAACGATTGATGAGGGTGAAATTCTTGTCTTAAGTAGTGATGGTTTGCATGACCATGTTGATAAATCGGTTATAGTTAAAAGTGTAACCTATCAGAAACCATCTGAAATAGTTCGGTATCTGTATAATGAAGCTCTTGTGACCACAACAGATAATGTTACCATAGTGGTATATAAACCCTGAAAATTACTAAAAATCTACTTAAACTGTTTGATACTATGGTCTTATAAACTATGAATTTTTAACTTTCTAATTAGATTGAAGAACACTGAATCTCATAAGGAATGTATAAAAATAAAGGGAGTTTAACAATGCGAATACTTGCAATTACTGACCTGCATGGGAATTATTCGAAAATAATACCACTGCTGCAAAAATCAGGAGAAATAGACCTAGTGTTAATAGCCGGAGACCTTACAAATTTTGGACCTGATGAAAAAGCTGAAAAACTGATAGATATGTTTGAATCTCCAGTACTGGCAATTCCTGGTAACTGTGACCCCAAATCACTTCTTGACGTGCTTGAGAGGCGAGATATAAACCTTCATAATTCATCCCGAACTATAGGTGATGTAACATTTATCGGCCTTGGAGGTTCCAACCCTACACCGTTCAATACACCATTTGAGCTTGAAGAAGATGAGATTGAATCCAATCTGGAGACACTGATAAATGAAGCAGAAAAAACTGATAATGTTTCTGTACTTCTCACACATGCACCACCCCACTGCACACTGGATGAAGTACCGGCAGGAAATGTCGGTTGCAGGTCAATTGCGAAATTCATGGACAGGATGGACCTGATTGTATGCGGTCATATCCATGAGGCAAGGGGCGTAATGGAATTCGGAAAATCAATTGTAGTTAATCCCGGAATGGGTTCTGATGGCTATGGTGCATTGATTGATATTAATGTTGATGAAACTCCGAAAATAGATGTTCAACTTATAAAAGCTTAAATATAACAATCAGGGGGATATATTACCACGGAATTGATACCGGAACTGGCTATTGACCCTAAGCTGCTGGATTTTCTTCAGAAACTAATCCTTTCATTATTAATAGGAATTCTTGTGGGTATTGAGCGTGAGCACCGTAGGAAGTATCGTGAGGTATTTGCAGGAGTTAGAACATTTGCCATAACTTGTATAACCGGTATGCTTGCTAAATATGTGGCGGATATTATCGGTTTTGAATTTTTGCTTATTACTACTGCTTTTTTTGCACTGCTCTGCCTTCTGGTTGCTTACGCAAAAAACGTGCTTTTCAGCCAGTATGGTTTTACCAGTCCGATAGCACTTTTCAGTACCTATATACTGGGAATACTGGTTGCTGAAGAGTATTTCCTTTTTGCAATAGTAGGGGCAGTAGTTATTACCTTTTTATTGATAGAGAAAAAACCACTTCATTCTTTTGCAGAAAACCTTTCAGAGGATGAGATTTTAAATGCAGTACAGTTCCTGGCAGTGGTATTTATTTTGTATCCACTTGTTCCCGATCAGTTAATATTTGGTGTACTGAATCTAAAATCCGCAATTTTAATTATTGTACTAGTCTCAACTATTAGTTTTGTAAGCTATGTATCCCTGAAAAAATTCGGACATGGGGGTGTTTATTATTCAGGTCTTTTAAGTGGATTTGTAAACAGTGAAGCATCTGCAGGAGCATTTGCTTCGATAGCAGTGCATAGACCTGCTTTTCTGGATGCCAGTTATATAGGTATCCTGTTGTCCAATACAGCAATGCTTGTAAGGAACCTTATAATAGCGGTTATAGTAGACCCCAGCGGAAGAACAGCATTATTGATGTTACCACCTCAACTGGCTATAATTGGTGTATCTTCTTTTACTGCACTGTCCAGAAGAAAAAACATCAAACCTGTAGATGAAAATTTGAAATTGAGTTCTCCTTTTGCATTGGGTCCCGCTTTCAAATTCGGAGCTGGTTTTACAATACTGCTTATAATAGCTAAATTTGCAAATGATATCGCAGGAACAACCGGTATATATGCAACTGCAATAGGTGGACTTGTTAGCAGTGCAGCGGTAACTGTTTCTGTGACAACACTTGCTGTAAATGGCGGGATATCATTTGCAACAGCAGCAGAAACCGCTGTAATAGCAAGTATTATCAGTACATTGAACAAAACTGTACTTATCAATCTATCAGGAGCCAGAAAATTATTTGAAATTTCCAAGAATACGTATGCATTACTGGTAATTGTGGGTATTACGGCGCTTATTATCTGGGGTTTTTATCTTCGAACATCAAATTTTTCGTTCTAATATATAGGAGTAGTTGATGTATAGTAATAACATAAAATTCAGACCGGTCTGTTTTGATTCAATGGGGGCAAAGTCGACATGTACACTGGTAACAACACCTGACACTAGTTTGATAATTGATCCAGGTGCTGCAATCATGCACAAGACGTATCCTATATCAGATTCTGCCAAATTGAATTATCTTGAACAGGCTAAAAAAAGTGTTATGAATGCAGCAAAGGATGTAGAACATGTTGTTATTAGTCACTATCACTACGACCATCTGTTGGTTGATGATAAATCAGAGTGCATTTACAAAGATAAAGATATCTGGATAAAAGACCCCAATCAATGGATTAATTTTTCACAATGGGACCGTTCACGCAAATTCCTGAAATGGCTGGGCAAAATTGAAAACAAACGGATACAGTATACAAGACCCCTGAAAACTACTTTTAAAGACCCGATAGATGAACTCCCGATTTTAAGGAGTAAATATTATGATTACAACCAGGACTTCAATGAAGCGATTTTAAGTGGTCAAAAACGTTTTTTAAAAATGAGTAATCAGTGGGCAAGAACTCATTGGATAAATTTAAAAACAGGAGCAATCCATTTTGCGGATGGTAAAGGTTTTCAAAAGGGGGATACAAAAGTGAGGTTCAGTGAACCTTTATTCCACGGTGTTGAATATTCCAGAACAGGATGGATAATATCTACAATTGTTGAGTCCAATGGTGCCAAGTTGTTCTATTCCTCTGATTTACAGGGTCCGGTTATAGAGGATTATGCACAATGGATAATCAATGAAAACCCTGATATATTAATTCTTGACGGACCTGCAACATATCTTCTTGGATACATGCTAAGTAACAAAGACCTAGAACGAAGTATCGATAATGCGGTAAATATAATTGAAAACTGTAACCTTGATGTAATGATATATGACCACCACCTCCTCCGTGACCCATCTTATAAGGAACACACATCCAGGGTATGGGAGACTGCCAAAGAAAGGGGAATATCTTTACTAACAGCGGCTGAATATAATGGTGATGTACCGGTGTTGGAGAAGCCTGGGGCACATACTTAATCAATAAAGTTATTAAAGTTAAAAATCATTTATTATGTAGTGATAGTATGAAACCAAAAATTATTGTTATTTTACTGGTTATAGCATCGCTTTTGTTTGTGGGGTGTGTTGAAAATGGAGTTGTACCGGATGATAATGAAACACCTGATGATAATGAAACAGATGACAACAAAACCCTGGATGATAATATAACAGATGACAACAAAACCCTGGATGATAATATAACAGCTCCTGATGACAATGGGACAGAGGTCAATGTAACACCAGGTGACAATAAAACCGGAAATGAAACACCAGCAGATTCAGAATCATTTTTGATAAGAATACGAAGTTATGCGTTTATCCCTTCAAAACTTGATATTACTGAAGGAGATACAATAATCTGGCAGAATATGAATGACCCTAAAAGATCGTTTACTATAGTGAGCGAGGATAGGTTATGGGAAAATACTACAATTACTTACAGGCAGTCATTTAGGTATACATTCAATGATACTGGTACATACAATTTCAGTACCAGAGCATTCCCACAGAGGATGAAGGGGACCATTACAGTAAAATAAAACCTGGTATTGAATGATTCCAGATGAATTACAGAGCTGTTACAGAAGGATCAACAAAAGTACTGGTTCCGGAACTATCACAGGACGCATCATTCCCACCATCTTCTGCCGCTGTTTTTTATAATCCTGAAATGGAACTGAACCGGGATATTACAGTTGTTGCAAATGCAGTTTTTGGACACAGGTTATCAAAAAAATACGATTTAAATCCTTCTGATATTACCTATGTGGATGCACTTGCTGCATCAGGTATCCGGGGTACTAGGGTAGCAAATGAAACAGGACTGTGTACAACATTAAATGACTGGAATAGTGATGCATACAATTTAATTTTACAAAATATTGAACTAAACAATATTCCTGGTGCAATAACAGCTTTCCACAAAAATGCCAATGTCCTGTTGTTTGAAAACAGGTACAATATAGTTGATCTTGATCCCTTTGGGACACCGGTTCCTTATCTAGAATCTGCAATTTATTCTGCCAAAAATTTACTTGAAATCACTGCTACCGACACTGCACCTTTATGTGGAGCACATCTTAAGTCCGGAATCAGAAAGTATTCCTCCGTTCCTTTAAATAATGAATATCACAGCGAGATGGGAGTACGAATACTTCTTGGAAAGGTAGTGCGTGAGTTTGCAAAATATGATAAAGCAATGGTTCCGCTTCTATCACATGCGACAAGGCATTATGTACGTACCTATTTACAGATTAGAAAAGGTGCAAAGAGGGCGGATAAAACTCTTGAATACATGGGTTTTATATCCCACTGCAATAAATGCAGTTTCAGAAAAGTTGTATACGGATTGGCTGTTAATATTGACAACATGTGTCCGATATGTGGAAACACTACAGTTATTGGAGGACCACTCTGGTTGGGTCCGCTCCATGATCCTGGATTCTGTGATGAAATCCTGCAGGAACTGGATAAATATCATTTGAATCAGAAGGAAAAAGCCAGAAAGATAATTACTCTTTGCAGGGATGAACTCGAATACCCTACCTATTATGATCTCCACCGTATCTGCAAACTACTGGGAGTTTCTGCGATATCCATGAATCAGATAATAGGTTTGCTTGTAGATAATGGATACCGTGCTTCAAAAACCCATTTTGGCGGCACTTCTTTTAAAACCGATGCAGGGATTGATATAATTAATGATATTGTACTCTCCTCTTTTAAATAACTTATAGAAAATAATATATAATAAATTATATAATACAACTATGAAATAGAATTTTTAAAAATAATCCAGGAGTTCATTATGGCTGAAAAACATGCAGAAAATCTGTTTTTACAGGAGAAACCTACACTGGCTTTGCTTGCTATATGGTCTTTTGAAAAAACCTATGCATCTGTAATTACAAAGGAAATTAATTCCACCTTCGCTCACACAACTAAAATCCTCTCCAAAATGGAAGACCACGGACTTGTGCAATTTAAAATGGATGGACGTGTAAAGTACGTGGAGCTTACTGATCAGGGTGTGGAAGTTGTAAACGCATTAAAAAATTTAATACTTAAACTTGAAGGCGAAACTGAACAGGAAACTGCTAACAGCAATCTATCAAATGCATTCCAGGACAACTCACAAACTGAAATAGGCAGCAATCCAGAAAATCAGACCATAAACAAAAAACTCGTTAACCTGCGTCTTAAAATAGAGAGTATCTACGAAGAATTAACCAACAACAATGAAGACATTGATGCCATAGCCCGCAAGCTGGGACCGTTTAAAAGGGATATCAAAAAACTTGAAGAGCAGATAGAATCATCCCAGTACCCTGTGGATGATATGGCAATCATTACATTAAATGATACACGTGAGCGTCTAAACAATATTGTCAATCAGGGTCAATGAAAGGGTTATCATGAGGTATATAACACTGCTTCTTCATGTATATAGAAATACTGAACGTGCACTTCATTCAATAAAGGATATGATATATAATGATCTGGAAGAACTTGATGCATCTGTTAAGGTTTCAGCTATTCCTGAAGGCTGGGTTCAGGTTGAGATTACCGGTGAGGACGAGGAATTTTCTGCAAATTATCTTTTGAGTAAATATGGTCATCCGGTTGAAGAAGTCAAGTCCGGTAACGAGTATAGGGGATATATCCAGTCGATTGAAGATGATGAAATAATTGTTAATGTAGGTGTTGAATTATCTGTGCCAAAAGACCATCTAAAACCGCTTGGTACAGGTAATGTAAAACAGATTGCATCCAGGTTTGGTATTATTCCATATCTTCCGGTGTCGGTTGATGTTACAGAAAATTCTGAAAATCCAAAGGCTCGTTTTACTAAAAAACAAATAGACCTCTGGTGGAACTGGAAAAAATCCAGTACAGATAGAGTTATTGCCAACTCAGCAACCCGTTCAGAATTAAAATCTGCGGTTAAAAAGAAAGGACACGGTAAGGATATATATGGAATTGAGCGTCTTGGCGTGATGGAACATGCAATTGTTTGCCGTGAGAATACCGATGGACCGGGTATAGTAGCAGAAATAGGAAAACTTTTAAAATCCGATCTTGGTGTTGTTGTGGGAGATGGTTGATTTTGTTATTTTATAATAATGGAAGGTAGAAAACCCTTATGTCTTTGGCATTGCATCAAATCGTAGATTTAATGCGAGTTTCATTTCTTTGAAATGAAACAAAGAGATGAACACCGTCTAATCTTTATGTCAACCTTGACTGCGTATATATTCTGTAATTGTTTTTTTGCTCAAGTTCCCTTTTGTAAAGCAGAAGTATCCATTACTCCATAGAGTATTTTCCTTTCAGTAATACATTTTAAGATGTCTGTTTTACCATTTTGTAGGTACAGTGGTCATAACCGTTGCCACAGCATTTAGTTTCTTCTATTATACATTCAATACCTGTATTGCCTGCAATAATGCCTTCTAAAAGACCAGCGCTGAATGAACATAACTTTTTATCCATATTGGGCATGGAATGACATTCAAAACAATTATCAACAATGATGACAGGCGGATTTGTGTCATCTATCTTTACATTTCCCAGACCGTTTTTGCTCCAGAATACAGTTATTTCATCCAGCAGTTCTTCTAAACTTTCCGATTTAAAATTGCTAGATATACTTGCACCAATGTCTTTGCCTATTTTTTTTATAGCGGGTTCATAGTCAACACCATGGGACTCGAATCCAAAACGTAATGCTTGGAAAATGTATCTTAAAAACCGATGTCCATCGGGTAGAGATGAGTCAATCATCTGCAAAACATTATTGTAGTGTTTAACAAGGGGTTGCTATGAGGAAGCAATTAGTTGACAATTTAAATAATAAACTTTTTTACGTTTATCATGGTTATCGGGTGTTTCTTTTATAAGTTCACACTTTCGCAAATCATTCAGGTGCACAGATGTTGTGGATTTTGCTTTATCTGTGTGCTTTACAATCTCATCAAACGATTTGGGACCTGATTCCAGTAGTTCCAGAATTTTAATTTTTACCGGAGCATTTAAAGCAATAAACCCGTTACCATTGGAAAAGAGGGTAGTACGGTTCCCATGATTCATCGTAATAATAAATAATTTGCACTCTATATAAAAGTTCGCAATTGACCGAATAATGTATTTGTGAACTACCGCTGAGCTAAAGACTCAGCGGCTTCGAGAGAAGT